>JAVROG010000391.1:0-7648 GCA_032162865.1 Mycobacterium sp.
CGGCTGCTGGTTCTGGTCTCGCAGCGTGAAGTCGGGGGCGGTGGCTCCGACGTCGAGCACTAGCGCTTCCCGGTCCGCGACTTCGGCTGTACCAAGCGGCTGGCGCTCCAATTGCCCAGGTTGACCGAGGACGTCGGCATCAGCCCCGCGGTGGGGGCCGCCTCCGCGATGTCAGCGGGCAGTACGTGACCGCGCTGGCCGGTCTTGGGCGTCAACACCCAGATCACGCCATCTTCGGCCAGGGGGGTGATCGCGTCCATCAGGACGTCTACCAGGTCACCGTCACCGTCGCGCCACCACAGCAGCACCACATCGACGACCTCATCGGTGTCTTCATCGAGCAACTCGCTGCCGCACGCATCCTCGACGTCCGCGCGGATATCGTCGTCGGTGTCTTCGTCCCAGCCCCACTCTTGGACCACTTGGTCTCGTTGGATGCCCAGTTTGCGAGCGTGATCCGCCGCGACCACCGTGAAACCTCCCTTAACAACCGGACGACAAGCGACGACCGCTATCGTCGCACAGGCACGCCAAGGTACATACGGCTAGCCCGTGCACAGTTTCAGCGCCTTCGTCTTGGCGTCGTTGAGTCGATCGACCCGCTTGTTGAACTCGCCGGTCGGCGCGTGGGTCGCGATGGCGTTGGCCACCTGCCGGGCTGCGTCGTTGTAGGTGTTGAACGCGTCGCGCATCTGGGCGGGCAACGCGTCGCTGTAACTGTTTTCCACCGCCGAGGCGCTGGCGTTGAGCGCGTCGATCGCAGGCTTTTCGGTCGGACCGGTGCTCTTTCCCGCATTGAAGGCCGCGACGAAGGCGTTGACCTTGTCGATCGCTTCCTTGCTGGTGGTCGCCAGCACATCACACGAGGTACGCATCGCCTTGGTCGTCACCGACTGGATGCGCTGGGATTCCCGCATGCTGGACGTCACCGACGACGCCGACACCGACGCCGACACCGACGACCGGTAAGCCGGAGCCACGCTGGTGTCCGGCGAGCCGGACCCTTCGATGACCTTCGTACAGCCGACGATCCCGATCCCGAGCACAGCAATACACCCGATTGCCAGGGCGCCTCGCCTGGGGAACTCCCCCGCCTGCCTGCGAGGGACGACACGCCATCCGCTGAGCACGGGATGTGACGTTACCGGGTCCCGATCCCAACTGCCCCATAAGCACCGACTTTCGTGTGGCAACCGTCGCGCCCGCAACCCGCTGACCCGATACACGTCGGCTATCCGCCGGGGACTCCGGTGCGGCACGATAGGAGGAAGATCGATCAAGTAGCTACCCTGCCACCGACAGGAGCAGAAGTTGACGACCGAGTTCGCCCGCAACGACCTTGCTAAAACCTCAAGCAGCACAAGCGAACCCGATCGTGTTCGGGTAATCCGCGAGGGCGTAGCGTCCTATCTGCCCGACATCGATCCCGAGGAAACCTCGGAGTGGCTGGAGTCATTCGACGCGCTGCTGGCGGGCTCGGGCCCGGCACGAGTGCGATACCTGATGCTGCGGATGCTGGAACGGGCCGGTGAACAGCGGGTCGCCATCCCGTCGCTGACGTCGACCGACTACGTCAACACCATCCCGACCGACCTGGAACCCTGGTTTCCCGGCGACGAGGACGTCGAGCGCCGCTACCGGGCGTGGATCAGGTGGAACGCGGCCATCATGGTGCACCGCGCGCAACGACCGGGTGTGGGCGTGGGCGGCCACATCTCGACCTACGCTTCCTCGGCCGCGCTGTACGAGGTCGGCTTCAACCACTTCTTCCGCGGCAAAGCGCATCCCGGCGGCGGCGATCAGATCTTCATCCAGGGCCACGCGTCGCCGGGTATCTATGCGCGCGCCTTCCTGGAGGGACGGCTGACCACCGACCGCCTCGACGGCTTCCGCCAGGAACACAGCCACCCCGGCGGCGGCCTGCCGTCGTATCCGCACCCGCGGCTGATGCGCGACTTCTGGGAATTCCCCACGGTGTCCATGGGCCTGGGCCCGCTGAACGCCATCTACCAGGCCCGGTTCAACCACTACCTGCACGACCGCGGCCTCAAGGACACCTCCGACCAGCACGTGTGGTGCTTCTTGGGCGACGGCGAGATGGACGAACCGGAGAGCCGCGGATTGGCCCACGTCGGCGCGCTGGAAGGCCTGGACAACCTGACCTTCGTGATCAACTGCAACCTGCAGCGCCTGGACGGGCCGGTACGCGGCAACGGCAAGATCATCCAGGAGCTGGAGTCGAACTTCCGGGGAGCCGGCTGGAACGTCATCAAGGTGGTCTGGGGCCGCGAGTGGGACACCCTTCTGCACGCTGACCGCGACGGCGCGTTGGTGAACCTGATGAACACCACCCCCGACGGCGATTTCCAGACCTACAAGGCCAACGACGGCGCGTACGTACGCGATCACTTCTTCGGCCGCGACCCGCGCACCAAGGCGCTGGTAGAGAAGATGAGTGACGCCGAGATCTGGAACCTCAAGCGTGGCGGCCACGACTACCGCAAGGTTTACGCGGCCTACCGTGCCGCCATCGACCACAAGGGCCAACCGACGGTAATCCTGGCCAAGACCATCAAGGGCTACTCGCTGGGCGGGCACATCCAGGGCCGCAACGCCACCCATCAGATGAAAAAACTTGCGCTGGAAGATCTCAAACTGTTCCGTGACGCCATGCGGATTCCGGTCAGCGACGAGCAGCTGGAGGAAGATCCCTACCTGCCGCCGTATTACCATCCCGGCCCGGACGCCCCGGAGATCCGCTACCTGCTCGACCGGCGCCGCACGCTCGGCGGCTTTCTCCCCGAACGCCCGACCAAGAGCAAGTTTCTGAAACTGCCCGGCCCCGACACCTACAAAGCGTTGAAGAAGGGGTCGGGAAAACAAGAGGTCGCCACCACCATGGCGTTGGTGCGTACCTTCAAGGAGCTGTTGCGGGACAAAGAGATTGGTAAGCGGATCGTCCCGATCATCCCCGACGAGGCCCGCACCTTCGGGATGGACTCATGGTTCCCGTCGCTGAAGATCTACAACCGCAACGGGCAGTTGTACACCGCCGTCGACGCCGATTTGATGCTGGCCTACAAGGAGAGCGAAATCGGCCAGATCCTGCACGAGGGCATCAACGAAGCCGGATCGGTGGGCTCGTTCACCGCGGCCGGCACGTCGTATGCCACCCACGACGAGCCGATGATCCCGGTCTACATCTTCTATTCGATGTTCGGGTTCCAACGCACTGGCGACGGCCTGTGGGCGGCCGCCGACCAGATGGCCCGCGGGTTCGCGCTCGGGGCCACCGCCGGGCGCACCACGCTGACCGGGGAAGGACTGCAACACGCCGACGGCCATTCGTTACTGCTGGCCGCGACGAATCCGGCGGTGGTGTCCTACGACCCTGCGTACGCCTTCGAGATCGCTTACATCGTCGAAAGCGGCTTGGCGAGGATGTTCGGGGAGAACCCGGAGAACATCTACTTCTACATCACCCTCTACAACGAGCCCTATCCGCAGCCGCCGGAACCGGAGAACTTCGATCCCGAGGGACTGCTGCGCGGCATCTACCGCTTCCGCGCGGCCAAGGAGGAGCGCGCCAGTACGGCGCAGATCCTGGCCTCCGGAGTGTCGATGCCCGCCGCGTTGAAGGCGGCCGACCTGCTGGCCGACGAGTGGGACGTGGCCGCCGACGTGTGGTCGGTGACCAGTTGGGGTGAACTGAACCGCGACGGAGTCGCGTTGGAGAAGGAGCGGCTTCGCCATCCCGATAAGTCGCCCGGCGAGGCCTATATCACCAAGGTTCTTGCCGACTGCCGCGGTCCGGTGGTCGCCGTTTCGGACTGGATGCGCGCGGTACCCGAGCAGATCCGGCCGTGGGTGCCGGGCACCTATCTCACGCTGGGCACCGACGGCTTCGGGTTCTCCGACACCCGGCCCGCCGCGCGTCGCTACTTCAACACCGACGCCGAATCCCTGGTGGTCGCCGTGCTCGAGGCCCTGGCGCGCGACGGCGAGATCGATTCGTCAGCTGCCACCGAAGCCGCGCGTAAGTACAAGATTGACGAAGTGCAGGCCGCCTCGGGGCAGGGTTCGGACGCCGGCGAAGCGACCTAACCAGCTTCACGCCCGCGGCACCGAATAAGGCTGCCCTAAGAAAAAGGCCCTGCATTTAGTGGGATCATCTAGAAATCGGGCGTAGCTTTTAGGAGTGAACGACAATCAGGCCTCGCCCCCGAGCCGGCCGAGGTCGCCGCTCGAACTTCTGGAGACCGTTCCCGACTCGCTGCTGCGACGGTTGAAGCAGTATTCCGGCCGGCTCGCCACCGAGGCGGTCTCGGCGATGCAGGAGCGGCTGCCGTTCTTCGCCGACCTGGAAGCCTCTCAGCGCGCCAGCGTCGCCCTGGTGGTGCAGACGGCAGTGGTCCACTTCGTGGAATGGATGCAGGACCCGCACAGCAACGTCAGCTACACCGCGCAGGCATTCGAACTGGTGCCCCAGGACCTGAAGCGACGCATCGCCCTGCGCCACACCGTGGACATGGTGCGGGTCACGATGGAGTTCTTCGAAGAAGTCGTGCCGCTGCTGGCCCGCAACGAAGAGCAGCTGACCGGGCTCACGGTGGGCATCTTGAAGTACAGCCGCGACCTGGCGTTTACCGCCGCCACCTCCTACGCGGACGCGGCCGAGGCGCGCGGTGCATGGGACAGCCGGATGGAGGCCAGCGTCGTCGACGCCGTTGTGCGGGGCGATACCGGCCCCGAGCTGCTGTCCCGGGCGGCCGCGCTGAACTGGGACACCACCGCGCCGGCGACGGTCCTGGTGGGCAACCCGGCACCCGGTCGCGACGGGGCCACCGGCGACGACAGCGAGCGGGCCAGTCAGGATGTCCGCGACATCGCCGCCAAACACGGCCGCGCGGCACTTACCGACGTGCACGGCACCTGGCTGGTGGCCGTCGTTTCGGGTCAGTTGTCGCTGACGGACAAGTTCTTGAATGAGCTGCTCGGCGCATTTTCCGACGATCCCGTGGTGATCGGGCCGACGGCGCCCATGCTGACCGCGGCCTATCACAGCGCCAGCGAAGCGATCTCGGGGATGAACGCCGTGGCCGGCTGGCGGGGGGCGCCACGCCCCGTGTTGGCCCGCGAGCTGTTGCCCGAACGCGCCCTGATGGGTGATGCATCGGCAATCGTGGCGCTGCATACCGATGTGATGCGGCCGCTGGCCGATGCCGGTCCGACCCTTACCGAGACGCTGGACGCTTATTTGGATTGTGGCGGCGCGGTTGAGGCTTGTGCCCGGAAGTTGTTCGTTCATCCAAACACCGTCCGGTACCGCCTGAAGCGGATTACCGACTTCACCGGGCGCGATCCCATGCAGCCACGCGACGCGTACGTCCTGCGCGTGGCGTCGACCGTCGGCCAACTGAACTATCCGAGGCCGCAACCCGGCGCCCCCAATATCGCCGTCCCCCAGCTTTCGTCGCCGGTCAGAGGGGGTATCGGACCGGCATCGGTCCGATAGTGATTTAGCCAACAGATCGCGGGTGTATCTCAAACACGTAGCTTAAGGAGCTATTTTGTAGGAGTCCCACAAAAACCTAAGACGAGGTTCATAATCTCTTACACCCCGCAAAACCGTCTTCACAGTGTTCTCTTAGACACGTGATTGCATTGCTTGCGCCCGGACAGGGCTCCCAGACCCAGGGGATGCTGTCGCCGTGGCTGGAATTGCCAGGCGCTGCAGACCGGATTGCCGCGTGGTCGACGGCTAGTGGCCTGGATCTGGCCCGCCTTGGTACCTCCGCATCGACCGAGGAGATCACCGACACCGCGGTCGCCCAGCCACTGATCGTTGCGGCCACCCTGCTGGCTCACGAGGAGCTGACCAAGCGAGGTCTGCTCGCCGGCCAGGACTTCATCGTGGCCGGTCACTCCGTCGGCGAGATCGCGGCCTACGCGATCGCCGGTGTGCTGGCCGCCGATGACGCCGTCGCGCTGGCCGCCACCCGCGGGGCCGAGATGGCCAAGGCATGCGCCAGTGAGCCGACCGGCATGTCCGCCGTGCTCGGTGGTGACGAGGCCGACGTGCTGACTCGCCTGGACAACCTCGACCTGATTGCGGCCAACCGCAACGCCGCCGGCCAGATTGTCGCCGCCGGCAACCTGACCGCGCTGGAGAAGCTCGCTGAGGACCCCCCGGCCAAGGCGCGCGTGCGTGCACTGGGTGTGGCCGGCGCTTTCCACACCGCGTTCATGGCTCCGGCCCTCGATGGCTATGCCGCCGCGGCCGCTGGCATCGCGACTGCCGAGCCCACCGCCACGCTGTTGTCCAACTACGACGGCAAGCCGGTGACTTCCGCCGCTGCCGCGATGGAGACTCTGGTTTCTCAGCTGACCCGGCCGGTGCGCTGGGACCTGTGCACCGCGTATCTGCGTGAAAACAATGTCACGGCGATCGTGGAGTTCCCGCCCGCGGGCACTCTGGCCGGTATCGCCAAACGCGAACTTCGGGGGGTTCCGGCGCGAGCCGTCAAGTCACCCGCAGATCTGGACGAGTTGGCAAATCTCTAGCTGCCTTCTCCACACCAGAACCACCGCTCAACAGAGCAAGACCCAAATCGGTTTACACACAACATATTACGAAGGGAACTAACTGTGGCCGTCAGTCAGGCAGAAATCATCGCCGGTATCGCCGAGATCATCGAAGAGGTCACCGGTATCGAGCCCTCCGAGGTCACCCCGGAGAAGTCATTCGTCGACGACCTGGACATCGACTCGCTGTCGATGGTTGAGATCGCCGTGCAGACCGAGGACAAGTATGGCGTGAAGATCCCGGACGAGGACCTTGCCGGTCTGCGTACCGTCGGTGACGTCGTCGCCTACATCCAGAAGCTCGAGGAAGAGAACCCCGAGGCCGCCGAGGCGCTGCGCGCGAAGCTCGAGACCGACAACCCCGAGGCCGTTGCCAACGTTCAGTCGAGGCTGGAAAGCAAGTGACCAAGCCTTCCACTGCTAACGGCGGTTACCCCAATGTTGTGGTAACCGCTGTATCAGCGACAACGTCGATCTCGCCGGACATCGAGAGCACGTGGAAGGGTCTGTTGGCCGGCGAAAGCGGCATCCGCGTACTCGAAGACGAGTTCGTCACCAAGTGGGACCTACCGGTCAGGATCGGTGGCCACCTCAAGGAGTCCGTCGACGACCACATGGGCCGACTGGACCTGCGACGTATGTCGTATGTCCAGCGGATGGCCAAGTGGCTGAGCGGTCAACTGTGGGAGACCGCGGGTAATCCGGAGGTCGACCCGGACCGCTTCTCCGTCGTCGTCGGCACTGGCCTGGGTGGCGCCGAGCGCGTCATCGAAAGCTACGACCTGATGAACGAAGGCGGCCCCCGCAAGGTGTCCCCGCTCGCGGTTCAGATGATCATGCCGAACGGTGCCGCCGCGGTGGTGGGTCTGCAGCTTGGGGCCCGCGCCGGGGTGATCACCCCGGTCTCGGCGTGCTCGTCGGGCTCGGAGGCCATCGCCCACGCCTGGCGACAGATCGTCATGGGTGACGCTGATGTCGCCGTCTGCGGCGGTGTCGAAGGTCCCATCGAGGCGCTGCCCATTGCGGCGTTCTCGATGATGCGGGCCATGTCGACCCGCAACGA
>JAVROG010000392.1:0-4372 GCA_032162865.1 Mycobacterium sp.
TGTTTCGTAGTGTTACCAGGTCTTTGAGAAAAGGGACCTGCATGCGGGTTCCCGGCATCAACATCCCCCGGTGCCAACCGAATCTCGGCTGCGCTTCCGCGAACACGGCGCTGGTCCCCCGCTCGGCCAGTGCGATAGCCAACGCGAGATTGGACGGCCCAAAACCGATGCCGAGCAGACCCGTTCGTTCAGGCGGGGACATGAGTGCGCGTCAACCGTTCCAGATAACGTTCACGAACCATCGCCCGACTGATCAAGACGACGAAATCGGCCATGTCGAAGTCGGCATCGTAGGAGGGTTCGCCACAGATCACGCCACCGATCCGCAGCGAGCCCTGCACCATGGGCGGGATCCGCACGCGACCGGGGTCGGGTAGCTCGGACAAACACAATCCATTGACCCGTACCGGATTTCGAGGAGTAACCCGATATCGCGGGGGTGCCGGATGCGCGCCGAAGGCCACGTCGCGAACACCGCGCACCAGTGCGCCCCGTGGACCGCCGTCCTCCATCCGAACCGACAGACAGCCGATCCCCCATTCGTGGCCGGTGAGTTCCTGATAGCGGATGATGCCCGCCCAGAGCAGACCCATCACCGCGCCGTTGCGATGCGCGGGATGCACACTGGCCCGGCCGATCTCGACGAGTGTGTGGCGTAAGTCGTTGAGGCCACCGATATCAAAGATGGTGTCGGCGAAGATCCCTCCCGCTGCGCGGGCGCCATCGGGCGGCAGCAGTCGATAGCAGCCGACGACTTGTCCGGTCGTCTCGTCCTTGGCGAGCAGGTGGTCACTGTGTGGATCGAACTGATCGACGTCGATCATTTCTCCGGTCAGCATCCCCTGGGTAGCCTGCGGCAGCGTCGCCCCCATTTCTTCGGCAAACGTCTGATATCGCAACCGCTGCGCGGCTTCGATGTCCGCGGGGTCAGTGGAAATCACAATGCTGTAGCGCCCGTTGTCGGTCGCGGGAATGATGATTGCGTCGCCCATCATGGTATTGGCGAGCCTACCTGGACAAGCCGTCAGCAAACCGCTTTAGGACTCGGCCTGTCGGCTCGCCCCGACAGCGATCAGTATTGCGGCGGCGACCGCGGCGACAGTGGCGGCGATCGCGGCGGCAAGCAGAACCGCCTGCATTCCGTCGGCGCTGGCGTGTCGGGCTATCCGGGCGATCGCCGGCGCCGCGGGCTGGAGGTCTCCCGGCAGATAGTCCAGGACCCGCAGGCCGGCACCCGCGGACAGCTTTTCGATGAGTGTCTGCGCCGGCGCCTTGTCGAGGCCGGGCAGCTTGGCCAGCCCGTCGGAGGCGCCGTCGGCGGCATGGCGGCTGAATAAGGCACCCAGGCAGGCGACCCCGGCCAGAATGCCGACCTGTCGGACCGTGCTCACCGCTCCGGTCGCCATTCCGGCATCGTCGGCAGGCACGAATTGCAGTGCGATATCAGACGTCAACGCGAACAACCCACCCAGGCCCAGACCGGCCACGATGGAACCCGCGATGAAATGCGTCCACTGGGTGTTCTCGGAGACACCGGTCATCAACCACAGTCCGACCGCGATCAGCGCCACCCCACCCGGTATCGACATCCAGGGCGGGAAGAACCGCGCGGCGGCCATGGCCAGCGGCGCGCCCAGCACGCAGGCGACGGTCAGCGGGAGCGCTCGTAGGCCGGCCTCAAATGGGCTGTAGCCCAATGTGTTCATCAGGTACAGCGCCAGGTAGTTTGTCGAGGCGATCAGTGTCCCGGCTGCCGCGAAAGCCGCGAGCGAAACTCCCGCGAACCCGGGCCGGCGCACCACGCGCAGGTCCAGCATCGGCGCGCTCACCCGTGATTCCCACCAACCAAACGCCATCAACCCCGCGACGCTCAACACGCTCAGCACCAGGATCAGGCTGTCGGTCCAACCCCGGTGGTTGCCTTCGATCAGCACGTACACGCCCGCGAACAGCGCCGCCGACAACAGGCCCGTACCCGCCAGATCGAGTGAGTGCTCCTGTACAGCAAGGGTTTCCGGAACGAAGCGAATGACGATCAACAGGGCCACAATTCCGATCGGCACATTGATCAAGAAAATCGATTCCCAGCCGAAAGCTCCGACCAAGGCACCACCGAGCAAGGGTCCGGCGGCGGCGGCGGCGCCCATCACGGCGCCGTAGATGGCGATGGCTATGCCTCTGGTCCGCTGCTGGGGAAATGCGGCGCCCACCATCGGCAGCGAGACGCCGAGCAACACCGCTCCGCCGGCGCCCTGCACTGCCCGGCACAGATTCAGCGCCTCGATGCTGCCGGCCAGCGCGCAACCGGCCGAAGCGAGCGTGAACACCGTGATGCCGATCAGATAGAGACGGCGCCGCCCAAGTCGGTCCCCCAGTGTGGCCGCGGTGAGCAGCAGCCCCGCCATGGGCAGTGCGTACGCGTCGACCACCCACTGCAAACCGCTGAGCTCGGCGTTCAGCGACGCTTGAATGTTCGCTAGGGCGGCCGAAACAATCGTCATGTCGAGCAGCAACATGAAAACCGCGAGGCAGACCGCAGTCAGGGTGAGCCGCGGATGAACAGTGATTGCGCTATCCCCGGCAGAGACCACCTATTTGTCCTTGACCCGGGTAAAGCGGTGTAACAACCAGGCCAGCGGGATCGTCAACATCATCGTCGCGATGAACAGGTTCAGCATCGGTCCGGTGTAGACATGCGCCCGCACGATGTAGTCCATCGCGAACTCCATCGTCACCAGATGGATCAAGAAGATCTCGTAGGAGATCTCACCCAGCCACACCATCGGCCCGCTCGCCAGCAGACGCGAGTACCAGCCGCGATCGCCCAACGCCAGCGGCGCCACCGCCAGCGTGGCGATCACCGCGTAGAAACCGGTCTTGTACAGCGCCTCGCTGAGCGCCGCCGGCGACGTGGTGGGTGCCCCTGCGATCGGTGTGGCGGCGATGAAGTAGCAGATGATCGCCAGCGGGATGGCCACCGCCGCATAGCAGCGCACCTCCATCGCCTGCAGCACCGCCAGCAGCATGCCGCCGAGGAACCAGGCCAGATAGGTGGGCAGCCACAGCCTCGCACCGTCGGGAATCCAATGAACTGCGTGTATCAAAGTCAGCCACCCCGGGCTGATCAACATCAGCCCGGCAATCGCACCCACCAACAACTTCGGTTGCCACCGGCGGCGGCAGATCAGCACCAGCAACACGTACGCCAGCAGCGGCAGCACCACGTAGAAAGCCGCTTCCACTGCCAGGCTCCACATCTGGGTCAGGCCTTGGTGCAGGTATTTGCCGAGGTAGCCGTCGGTGTAGATCTGGGTCAGGGTGAGGTTGCGGGCCAGACCCAGCCAGCTGTGCCCGGGGTTGGGTCCCGCCTCGCGGTAGTGGTACAGCGCGTAGGCGATCAGCACGGTGACGACGTAGGCGGGCATGATGCGCCGAACCCGGTGTCGCGCGTATCGACTCACCGACGGCCACGGGACGCCAGTGGCGGCCGACTTCACCCACGGCCGGAACAACAGGAAGCCGGACAGCACGAAGAACATCGGAACGCCGATCTCCATGCGAGCACCGACCAAACCCCAATAGCCGTGGGTGTATTTGCCGGTGGTGTACGCCGCATGGGTGCCGACGACCAACAGGGCGGCGACTGCACGGATGCCCGTCAGCGATGCAACCCGATCGACGTGAGAGGTCTGCTCGAGACCGCCTTGAGCGTCTCGCTCCTCCGACAGAGTCATCAGGAATGTTTCCGACGTGGCTTACCGCCGTCACTCCTGGGCGTGCGCCCGCGGGACTTGTCGGGCGCCCGTTCTGGCCGAAGATCGATCAACACACCCGAGATCCGGGTTGTTTCAAGCTTTTTCAGCGTCGCTCGAGGGAGTTTCGCCGGCAGCTCCACTAACGAGTGGTCGGGCAGGATGGTGATGTGGCCGAAATCGCTGCGGTGCAAACCTCCCTCGTTGGCGATGGCGCCGACGATCGCGCCCGGGCCGATCTTGTGTCGTTTGCCGACGGCGACGCGGTAGGTGGTGAACGCCTGGTCGCGCTTGGCCTTATCGAAAGGCCTTTCGGGCCGATCCTCACGACCGCGCTTCTCCCGCCGCTGCTCCGGCGGCGGATCGGGCGCCAGCAGAAATGCCTCACCGTCGCGCGACTGCAACGCCAGCGCCGCGGCAATGTCAGCCATCGGGGCGTCGTGCTCGCGTTCGTAGTCCTCGACGAGCCTGCGAAACAGCTCGATACCCGCGCCGCCGAGCGCGTCGGTGATCGAATCGGCGAACTTTCGCACCCGCTGCGCGTTGACGTCCTCGACGGAGGGCAACCGGACTTCGGTGAGCGTTTGCCGGGTGGCCTTCTCGATCGCCTTCAGCATGTG
>JAVROG010000393.1:0-6964 GCA_032162865.1 Mycobacterium sp.
TGCCGCTGGCCTGGATTCGCGGGCTTACCGACTGCAGTGGCCGTCCGGAACCGAGGTTTACGAGATCGACCAGCCCAAAGTGCTGGAGTACAAGGCCGACATTCTGAGTTCGCATGGCGCGGCGCCGATCGCAAACCGGCACGCCGTCGCGGTGGACCTGCGCGACGACTGGCCGGCGGCGTTGATCGCCGCGGGTTTCCAGCCCGCCGAGCCGACCGCGTGGCTGGCCGAGGGACTGGTTGCCTACCTGCCCAGCGACGCCCAGGACCGGCTCTTCGAGATGTGCACGGCGCTCAGCGCGCCGGACAGCCGGTTTGCCGTCGAGGCGTTCACGATGAGGATCGACGGCAACAGGCAGCGCTGGACCCGGATGCGCGACCGACTGGGCTTGGATGTCAACGTCGAGGCCCTGACCTACCACGAACCGGGCCGTTCGGATCCCGCGCAGTGGCTGGTAGACCACGGGTGGCGGGTGCACAGCGTGGACAATCATCAGGAGATGGCCAGACTGGGCCGCCCGGTACCCGAAGACATGGTGAACGAAGCCGTCACCACCAGGCTGATCTGGGCGCATCGCCCCAGTCAGTGAATCGAATCAGCACTAATTCGCACAGAGCGGGAGCACGCGGATGAGCACATTGCGCAGCCACGACGACAGCTGGGACATCAGGACCAGCGTGGGCACCACGGCAGTGATGGTGGCCGCCGCACGAGCCGTCGAAACCGACCAGCCTGACGCGCTGATCCGCGACCCGTACGCCAAATTGCTGGTCACCAATGCCAATGCCGGCGTGCTGTGGGAGGCCATGCTGGACCCGGCGGTGGCGGCCAAGGTGGAAAGCCTGGACGCCGAAGCCGCCGCGATGATTCGGCACATGCGCGGCTACCAAGCCGTGCGGACCAACTTCTTCGACACCTTCTTCGCCGATGCGGCCGCTGCCGGAATCCGGCAGATGGTGATCCTGGCGTCGGGTCTGGACTCGCGCGCATACCGACTTGACTGGCCGGCCGGCAGCACCGTGTACGAGATCGATCAACCGCAGGTGCTCGAGTACAAGTCGACGACGTTGTCGGACAACGGTGTGACGCCGTCGGCGGATCGCCGTGCCGTGGCCATCGACCTGCGACAGGACTGGCCGGCGGCGCTGCGTGAAGCGGGCTTCGACCCGACGGCACGCACGGCGTGGCTGGCCGAGGGGCTGCTGATGTACCTGCCCGCCGAGGCTCAGGACGGGCTGTTCACTCAGGTCGGTGAGCTGAGTCCGGCGGGGAGCCGGATCGCCGCCGAAACCGCGGCCTCGCACGCCGACGAACGGCGCGAGCAGATGCGGGCCCGGTTCAAGAAGATCGCCGAAGAGATTGGCCTCGAGGAGAGCATCGACGTCGGCGAGCTGATGTATCGCGACGAACACCGGGCACCCGTCGCCGACTGGCTCAACAGCCACGGATGGCGGGCCACCGCCCAGAACTCCGGGGACGAGATGCAGCGACTGGGGCGCTGGGTCGCCGAGGTGCCGATGGCCGACGACAAGGAAGCATTCTCCGACTTCGTGACCGCGGAGCGGCTGTAGTGCCCCGCACCGCGGACGACTCCTGGGACATCGCAACCAGCGTCGGAGCCACTGCGGTGATGGTCGCGCTGGCGCGGGCCGCCGAGACCGCCAGCGCCGCCCCGCTGATCCGGGACGAGTTCGCGCAACCGTTGGTCTCCACACCGGAGCTGGCGGCAGTTCGCGAGCAGGTGGCCGCGTGGTGGGCTCCCGAGCCGGATGCGGACGACCCCGACTTCGCCGTTGACTCCCAGCAGATGATCAATTACCAGGCCGTGCGCACCCACTTCTTCGACGCGTACTTCGTCGAAGCCGCGGCCTCTGGTGTTCGGCAGGTCGTGCTGCTGGCCGCCGGCCTGGATTCCCGGGCCTACCGGTTGGATTGGCCGACCGGGACCACCGTCTACGAGATCGACCTCCCCAAGGTGCTCGACTACAAAGCTCAGACCCTCGCCGACGTGGGCGCCACCCCGACGGCGGACCGTCGAGGTGTGCCCGTTGACCTGCGCCACGACTGGCCGCAGGCGCTGCGCGACGCAGGATTCGACGGGTCTGTGCCGACGGCGTGGTTGGCCGAAGGGCTGTTGCCCTTTCTGCCAGCAGCGGCGCAGGAAGCCATGTTCGCCTCGATCGACACGCTGAGCTCAGCGGGCAGCAGGGTCGCCGTGGAGATCTTCGGCCTCGACAGCGCGCATCGCGAAGAGGCGCAAGAAAAGTGGGAGCAGCGCAAGGCCAGGCGGGCGGCGCGTGGCGAGGACACCTCGTTCAACCCGTTCGATCTGTGGTTTGACGACGAAGGGCGTCCCGACCCTGCCGATTGGTTTGCCGCCCACGGCTGGGCCAGCCGCGCGGTGGGGGCGCGGGAGGAGGCCGTGCGCCTGGGCCGGCCGCCGCAGTCCGAAGACCGCCGGTTTGCCAACGGATTTGTGACGGCTGCCAAGTCCTGAACGCGCGGTTCGTCCTGATCTTTCCTGTTGCCGTCCTATTGCTGTCAAAGCCGGGTGACTAGGATCGCTTTTATCGCCGATAAGCGAACGCGCGCGACCGGCTGCGGGCGCTCCGGTAAGGAAGGACAACGATGACCACCGAATCCCCACCCAAGGCCGCGGCCACGCCCGCCAACGGGCAGAGTGCCCCCGACGCGGGCAGTATCGCGCAGACAGTGGCCCGGCTGCGGCAGACGTTCGCTACCGGACGCACCCGCGACATCCAATGGCGCAAGAACCAGTTGCTGCAGCTGGCGAAGTTGGTGGAGGAGAACGAGCCCGCGATCGCCGCCGCGCTCGCCGAAGACCTGGACCGCAACCCGGTCGAGGCGTTCATCGCCGACATCGCCACCACGGCGGGTGAGGCCAAGTTCGCGGCCAAGAAGCTGCGCAAGTGGACCCGCCGCAAACACCTGCTGCTGGAGGCGCCGCAACTGCCGGGGCGTGGCTGGGTGGAGTACGAGCCCTACGGCACGGTGCTGATCATCGGCGCCTGGAACTACCCGATCTACCTGACGTTGGGTCCCGCGGTCGGCGCCATCGCGGCCGGCAACGCCGTCATCCTCAAGCCGTCGGAAATCGCCCCGGCGTCGTCCCGGTTGATGGCCGAGTTGGTGCCGAAATACCTGGACAACGACGCGATCGCGGTCATCGAGGGCGACGGCATGGTGAGCCAGGAGCTGATCAAGCAGGGCTTGGACCGTGTCATGTTCACCGGTGGCACCGAGATCGGCCGCAAGGTGTACGAAGGCGCGGCCAAGCACCTGACGCCGGTCACGCTCGAACTCGGCGGCAAGAGCCCGGTGATTGTGGCGGCCGACGCCGATGTGGATGTCGCGGCCAAGCGGATCGCCTGGATCAAGATCATGAACTCCGGTCAGACCTGCGTCGCGCCCGACTACGTACTGGCCGACGCCACGATCCGCGACGAACTCGTCAGCAAGCTCGGTGCCGCCATCACCAGGTACCGGTCAAAGGAGAACCAGGCCGGCATGCGCATCGTCAACGAGCGCCAGTTCGACCGGTTGAGCGGCTACATCTCCGAAGCAGAATCCGACGGGACTTCGAGCGTCGCCGTCGGCGGCAAGTGCGATGCGTCGAGCCTGCGCATTCAGCCGACCGTGGTCGTCGACCCGGACCTGCAGGGGCCGCTGATGCAGAACGAGATCTTCGGGCCGATCCTGCCGATAGTCACCGTGAAGTCCCTGGACGAAGCAATCGGCTTCGTCAACGCCAGGCCCAAGCCGCTGTCGGCGTACCTGTTCACCAAGTCGAAGGAAACCCGCGAAAGGGTGATCAAGGAGGTGCCGGCGGGCGGCATGCTGATCAACCACCTCGCATTCCAGGTGTCGACGGCCAAGCTGCCGTTCGGTGGGGTCGGCGCATCGGGCATGGGTGCTTACCACGGAAAGTGGGGCTTCGACGAGTTCAGTCACCGCAAGTCGGTGCTGACCAAACCGACTCGTCCCGACTTCTCCACCATGATCTACCCGCCCTACACCGAGCGGGCGTTCAAACTGGCTCGCAAGCTGTTCTAGCCGACGGCTTTGGTTCATTCCGGCACCGGCTGTGCCGTTCACAGGCCGGCGTCGGTCTCCGTAATGAATTGCCCTGAATCGCAGAGAGGAAGCTGATGCCCGGAGTGCAGGATCGTGTCGTCGTAGTCACCGGAGCCGGTGGGGGATTGGGCCGTGAATACGCCCTCACCCTTGCCCGGGAGGGCGCCAACGTCGTAGTCAACGACCTGGGTGGTTCGCGCGACGGCACGGGCGGCGGCTCGGCGATGGCGGACAAGGTGGTCGCCGAGATTCGGGACGCAGGAGGCCGTGCGGTCGCCAACTATGACAGCGTCGCCGAAGCCGACGGTGCGGCCAACATCATCAAGACCGCGCTCGACGAGTTCGGTGCAGTGCACGGCGTGGTGAGCAACGCCGGGATTTTGCGGGACGGCACCTTCCACAAGATGACGTCGGAGAACTGGGACGCCGTGCTGAAGGTGCACCTGTATGGCGGTTACAACGTCATCCGCGCCGCGTGGCCCCACTTCCGCGAGCAGAGCTACGGCCGGGTGGTGGTTGCGACCTCCACCAGTGGGTTGTTCGGCAACTTCGGCCAGACCAACTACGGGGCGGCCAAGCTCGGCCTGGTGGGCCTGATCAACACGCTGGCGCTGGAGGGGGCCAAGTACAACATCCACTCCAACGCCGTCGCCCCGATCGCGGCCACCCGGATGACCGAGGACATCATGCCCAAAGAGGTGCTGGAGAAGCTGACGCCGGAGTTCGTTGCGCCGGTGGTGGCCTACCTGTGCACCGAGGAGAATCCGGACAACGGATCGGTGTTCGTCGTCGGCGGCGGCAAGGTGCAGCACGTTGCGCTGTTCGGCAACGAGGGCGCCAACTTCGACCAGCCGCCGACGGTGCAGGATGTGGCGGACCAATGGGGTGAAATCACCGACCTGTCGGCCGCGAAAAAAGCTGGATTCAAGCTGTAAAACTGTGAAAGCCTGTGTTGTACAAGAGCTTTCCGGCCCGTCCGGCATAGTCTATACCGACGTCGACGACGTACCCGATGGCGGTGGCAACATCGTCATCGAGGTACGCGCCGCCGGAGTGTGCTTTCCGGACCTGCTCCTGACCAAAGGCAAATATCAACTGAAGTTGCGGCCGCCGTTCGTGCCCGGCATGGAAACCGCCGGCGTGGTGCGGTCGGCGCCTGCGGACTCGGGTTTCCGTGTGGGCGAACGTGTTTCGGCATTCGGCGTGCTCGGTTGCTACGCCGAGCAGGTGGCGGTTCCGGTGCCCAACGTGATGCGCAGCCCCGCCGAACTCGATGACGCCGAAGCGGTGTCGTTGCTGGTCAATTACAACACCGTGTATTTCGCGCTGGCCCGTCGAGCCGTGATGCGGCCGGGTCAGACGGTGCTGGTGCTCGGCGCCGCCGGCGGGGTGGGGACGGCCGCAGTCCAGGTCGCCAAGGCGATGGGTGCCAGCCAGGTGATAGCCGTGGTGCACCGCGAAACCGCGATGCACTACGTGGCCGCGCTCGGCGCCGACCACGTGCTGCATCTTGCCCCCGGCTGGGTTGAGCGGGTGCATGCGCACACCAACGGTCAAGGGGTGGACATCGTCGTCGATCCGATCGGTGGCCGGACCTTCGACGACGCGATTCGGGCGCTGGCGATCGACGGAAAGTTGCTGGTGATCGGTTTCGCGGCCGGCGGCATCCCGACGCTTACCGTCAACCGGCTGCTGCTGCGCAATATCGGTGTGCTGGGCGTCGCCTGGGGCGAATACCTGAACAAGGTGCCCGGTTCGGCGGTGTTGTTTTCCTCGGGTCTCAACCAGCTGGTCTCATTGGGGCTGAAACCGCCCCCGCCGCAGCGCTATCCGTTGTCCGAAGCACCAGCGGCGCTGCAATATCTAGATGACGGCGGCGTGCTGGGCAAGGTTGTGCTCGAGCCATAGGCGACGAGGCCCGAGCCGCGGCGCGACGCCTAGCCAATGCCCAAGATTGCCTCGACTGTATTCAGCAGGACTATCAGTTCGAATCCGCCTGCAAGGGTGACGATCGCCGTGTCCGCAGCCAAGGGGGCACCGAGCGCATACGCGAATCCCCCGAGGGGGTCGCCGTCGATTGCCTGCTCTATGCCGTCGAGGAAAAGGTTGAAGTCGTACGACGGCATTGTGGTCACAAGCACGTTCGCGATGTCTGCTGTCGGAAGCAGCACCGCGTAGGCATTCGACGACGCACTTGTTATCGCAGTGGTGATAGTCGTGTTGGCGTTCTGTATGGCATGAATTACGTCGCTGGCCGTGGTCGGCGCCGCGGCCAGCAAGTTCGTCCCGGCGGCGCCGCCGGATCCGAGGAACGACGTCAATGTGGCCGGGATGCTTGCGGCCGAGGGAGTCATCCCACTGATGTCGGCCACAAAAGCACCGGCACCCTGTTGCGCCCCGGCGACCAGCATGCCCCCGACCTCGAAAGGATTCACGTCTGGGAAAACCCCGAACGGTGTCGGCACATTTGCCGGTCCCGTCGAATAACCGAAGTTTGGGTCGCCGTAGCCCAAGTTGACCAGGATCCGCATATCCGGCTCGAGGAGGCTGTAGAGCGGACCTCCAATGATGGGAATCGACTTGATCGGCGACAAGATCGGGAGGTTCGGGTGCGTGATCATGTAGTAATTCGTCTGGCCGACACCGGTGAGGGATTCAGACCCCGGCAGGGTGACGACGTCGTAGCCGGGGGGCAGATTGTTGATATCCAGACTTGGGTACGTGCCGTGGATGCTTTGGATGCCCAAGAAGGCGTTGAGGTCCGATATGAAGTTGAGCGGGTACCGCGGGAACGACGCGAATCCGTCGTACTGCAGCGTGTAGATGTTGGTCGGGTAGATAGTGTCGGGAGGGGTCGCCCCGTAGAAAT
>JAVROG010000394.1:0-6597 GCA_032162865.1 Mycobacterium sp.
TGCACGACGGTTGCCGCGTTCACGGCGTTGGCCATCACCAGGTCTGACGACAGCGTCGACAGGGCCGCGTTGGCCGTCTGCAGGCGCGGGTCGGGCTGATGTGCGACGGCGCCCTGGCGCGGCGCGCCCATGCAGTGCACATCGACTGCACACAGCCTGCGCAGTTGGGATACCAGCTCCGTGACGTGTACACCGGCTCCGCCGTAGACCTCCGGAGGGTATTCCCGAGTCATCATCGCCACCCGCATATTCGCACCGTAGTTCGGCGACGATGTAGCCCGCATATCGGGCAGTGGTGGGGGTCCCCCCGCTTGCGGGGGAAAGTCGGACTCTAGGGCCGCGAAACCTCGACCGCAGCACGCCCTGCCCACCACCCATCGGGGGTTACCGGTGGCAGCTGTATGCAGCTCCCGATAGGTTTGACCTCATGAGGGAAGCGCCACACGTGCTGGGCATCGTCCTGGCCGGTGGCGAAGGCAAACGCCTCTATCCCTTGACCGCCGACCGCGCCAAGCCTGCGGTTCCCTTTGGCGGCGCTTACCGGCTGATCGACTTCGTGTTGTCCAACCTGGTCAACGCCCGCTACCTGAGGATCTGTGTTCTCACCCAATACAAGTCGCATTCCCTGGACCGCCACATCTCACAGAACTGGCGACTGTCCGGCCTGGCCGGCGAGTACATCACCCCGGTGCCCGCCCAGCAGCGCCTCGGCCCCCGCTGGTACACCGGCTCCGCGGACGCCATCTATCAATCACTGAATCTGATCTACGACGAAGATCCCGACTACATAGTGGTTTTCGGCGCCGACCACGTGTACCGGATGGACCCCGAGCAGATGGTGCAGTTCCACATCGACAGTGGGGCCGGCGCGACGGTGGCCGGTATCCGCGTCCCAAGAAACGACGCGACCGCCTTCGGCTGCATCGATTCCGACGAGTCGGGGCAGATCCGCAATTTTGTCGAGAAGCCGCTCGATCCGCCCGGCACCCCCGATGACCCCGACACCACCTTCGTGTCGATGGGCAATTACATCTTCACTACCAAGGTCCTGATCGACGCGATCCGTGCCGACGCCGACGACGACCATTCCGACCATGACATGGGCGGCGACATCATTCCGCGACTGGTCGCCGACGGCATGGCCGCGGTTTATGACTTCAGCGACAACGAGGTACCCGGTGCCACCGACCGTGATCGGGCCTATTGGCGTGACGTCGGGACGCTGGACGCGTTCTACGACGCGCACATGGACCTGGTGTCGGTGCATCCGGTGTTCAACCTTTACAACAAACGCTGGCCGATCCGCGGGGAGTCGGACAATCTGGCACCGGCGAAGTTCGTCAACGGCGGCTCCGCCCAGGAATCCGTCGTCGGTGCCGGCAGCATCATTTCGGCGGCCTCGGTGCGCAATTCGGTGCTGTCGTCCAACGTCGTGGTCGACGATGGCGCGATCGTGGAGGGCAGCGTGATCATGCCCGGCGCGCGGGTCGGTCGCGGCGCGGTGGTGCGTCACGCGATCCTGGACAAGAACGTCGTCGTCGGACCTGGCGAGATGGTCGGGGTGGACCTGGAGCGGGACCGGGAACGCTTTGCGATCAGCGTTGGCGGTGTTGTCGCGGTGGGTAAGGGCGTCTGGATCTGACGCCCTTAGCGCCAGCAGTCCCCCGCAAGCGGGAGGTACCCCCAGCAAAGTCGCACACCTGCGGGCCAACACGTGCGATTCTGCGTCTGCTCGTCAGGGGATTTCCGGGATCAGCAGGTGCGCGTCGTAGCGTGGGCCCCAGCGCAGCGTCACCAGGCCGCGCGGCGGGTCGGGGTACGCGGCGGGGAATTGGCCGGCCAGCGGACTGCGTGGCGACAGCCAGCGCCCGGCAACCACCAGGCGCAGTTGTTCCCCGGCGCGAAACAGGGTTGCCGAAGGGCCCAACGCGACGTCGAGGGCGACGACCTCGCCAGGCTTGACGGGTTGGGGTCGATCCAGCGTCGGCACCGGATCCCAGGGCCGCGACAGTTCGGGGTCCAGGCCGCGTAGCAGGACGCGCTGCCATCCCGTTGTCACCCGGTCGCGGCCATAGCCGTAGGACCCTTCGAAGTTGACGTAGCGCCCGTCGCGCCACTTCTCCACGCCGACGAACAAGCTCGCGTCATCGCAGCCGTCCAGCTGAACCCAGAGCCGGGCCACCATGGGGCCGGTCAGCTCGATGTCTTCCGGGATGGTCCAGTTGAAAGCTGCAGCGCGGGAATGAATTTCGAATGTAATGCTGCCCCGGGTGGCCGGCGGCTCGGTGGCCAGCAACCCGGCCCCGGCGAGGAACAATGGCCGCCAGCGGGTCCGGGCAAGGGGCCACTCGGTCTCCTCGCGGACCGTGGTGACGGTGTCGCGATCCTCACGCACCTCGAGGCGAACACTGCGGGATGCCGGCGCTCCGTCCAGCACGCCGCGCAGAAAATTCAGCTGCTCGGCGCGCGCCCCTTCGGAGTAAAACGTCGCCCATTTTCCACCCCGATGGGTATAGAGCCGCGCATGGCTGGAACCGCCATGAGTAAAGGCTCGGACCGAGCCACGGCTGTGCAGGTTGTTGTCCGAGAAGCTGCTACAGACCAACATCGGCACCTGGATTGCGGACAGGTCGGGTACCAACGAACGCCAGAAGTCGTCCCGCAGCGGGTGCTCCTGCTGCTTCTGCACCATGTCGTAGCTCTGCCGGGTACGCCGTCGCACCCCGCGCGCCCACAATGCGGTGAAGCCTGACTCGCGAATGCCGCCCGGAAAGGTCAGGTCGCGGTAGGCGTCGGTGAAGCCCTCCCACGGGCAGATCGCCCGTAGTGCCGGCGGCCGCAGCGCGGCCACGGCGTATTGGCTGATGGCCAGGTATGACACCCCCAGCATGACCACGCGCCCGTCACTCCACGATTGATCGGCCAGCCACTGCACCAGGTCGTAGGTGTCCTCGGCTTCCTGGCGCGACAGCAGTTTTCCGGTGCCGTCGGACTGGCCGCAGCCGCGCAGGTCGGCGTTGACGACCACGAAGCCCTGCGCGGTCCACCAGGCGGGATCCGGTGCCTCCCAACCCGTCCAGGCAGAAAACGTCAGCGGTTGGGGCTGGCGCAGCGCACGGTATTGCGGCGAGAACGTCCATTTCTTGAGCCGCCGTTTCGGTAGATCATCCTTGCCGTACGGATGGATGCTGAGCATGACGGGCCCGACCGGGTCATCGGCCCGGCGGAAGACGTTGATCCGCAACACGGTTCCGTCGCGGGTCGGCACTTCGACGTCACGTTCGACGACTACGTCGGTTGGTGGATCGGTAACGGTGACCGGCGGCTTGGCGGCAGCGCGAAGGCGCGCAAGGGCATAGCTGAGCGCGCCGGGTCGGCGCCACGGCCGGTCCAGGGCGGGTGCCGGGTCTGGGGCCACGCGGTTACCTTAGAACGTGCCGGTGCTCACCACACGTAAGGCAGCAGCCGATAGTGCACCCGCTGCGTGTAGTCGCGGTATCCGTCCAGTTCAGCGACGAGTGTTCGCTCCTCGTCGAGAATGCGGAAGACGAGAACCAATATGCCGGGGAGGACCATCACAAGTCCCCAGTAGGAGCCCAGTGCCAGCGGTGTCCCCAACATCAGGATCACGTTTCCGACGTACATCGGGTGGCGCACCAGGCCGTAGAGCCCGCTGCTGATCACCGGTTGGTCCGCCTCCACCGTGACGGTCGCCGCGGCGTAGCTGTTCTGGACCACCACCAGCATGGCGATTCCGAGGCCCACCACGACAAGCGCATCACCGATGAATGCCACCACCGGCGGCACTGACGACCAGCCGAAACGATGGTCCAGGACGCTCAGCACCATCATCGCGAAGAGTGTGACAAATGCGCCGATGATGATGAGCTTCTGGACGGTTCTGGATTCCGCTCTCGGACCGGCACGCATCCGTCTGCGCAGCGCGGCCGGGTTCGTGCGGCCCAGATAGATGGTGGGCACGATCGTTGCGGCCGTGAATGCGGCGATGAAAACCCATGCCTGCCAGTAGTGGAACGTGCCAGCCGGATAGAACAAGATGAACCCGAGTAGGCCGAGACCGAAAATGCTTGAGGCAATTGCTCGCAGAACGGTGTTCATGATCGTAGGTCCCGACGCCGGAAAGCCATGGCGCCCAGCACAATCAGTGTTGTATCGATAGCCAACAGCCACAGTACCGGCGTGGCATTGAAGTCACCGCCGACCCGAGGTGTGTGCGTGAAAGGTTCCAGGTCGAGCAGCCACTGCGGGGATCCGGACAACGAGCCGAGCAGATATAACCCGACGAACCCGACCAGCACGCCCCAGGCGACCGGCGTGAATCGCGGTGCGAGCCCGAGCAATCCGACGGTCACTGCGGACAGCAGCCACACGGCAGGCAGCTGTACCGCCGCAGTCCCGACCACCGTGGGTAGCTTGCCGCCTACGTCGCCGGCTGCCGCGCCGTAAGCGAGCCCGGCGGCCACCCCGGAGAGCAGAATGGCAAACGCGGACCCGCCCAGCGCCATCAACAGATGGCTTGCCAGCAGCCGGGTCCGGGAAACCGATCCGGCCAGCAAGGTCTCCGCACGCTGTTCGGCCTCCTCCTGGTGCAGTCGCAGTGACAGTGAGACCGCGAATGCCGCGGCAACCATGCCCAGCATGGTGAATCCCACGGTGATGAAGCCCTGCTCGACAGCGCCCGTTCCACCCAGTCGTGCAACGATTTCGCGTGCCGACGCACCACCTAGCTCGTCGCCGATGCCGTGCACCACACTGCCGATCAATAACCCGTAGAGGGCCAGGCCCACCGTCCACACCAGCAGCGCACCGCGATCCAACCGCCACGCCAGGCCGAAGACGTTGCCGAGCGCTGCTGAGGCGGTACCGCGTCCGGCGCGTTCGGCGATCAGTCCGGCACCCACATCGCGGCCGGCGAGCAGCCGATAGGCCAGTCCGGTAACGACCACCGTGGTCACCACATGCAGCAGCAGCACCCACCAGTGATCACCCGCATATGGGCGGACCTGGAGTGACCACCCCAGCGGCGAAAACCACGACAGCGCACCGGAGCCGGCATCACCGACCGCGCGCACGGTGAAGGCGGTGCCCAGCACTGCGAAGGCGAAGCCGCGGGCGACTCGAGCGCTCGGCGACAGCTGCGCGGCCACCGCGGCGACCGCGGTGAAGACCAACCCGGAGGCGGCCAAGGCCGCGCAGAAAGCCAACGACCCATTCGGTGGGACCTCGGTGGTGAGCAGTCCGGCCGCGCCAATTATCCCGGTAGCCAGGGATGCGCCAAAGGCCAACAGGAGCGCGGCGGTGAGGCTGGCATATCGGCCAACCGCGGTCGAGTCGATCAGTTCGGCCCGGCCGCTCTCCTCGTCGGCGCGGGTATGCCGAATCACGGTGAGGATGACAGCGACGGCGATGAGCACGTGGAACATGCCAGCTTTCCAGATGCCGACAGCTCCGAGTCCGTCGTTGTAAATCTGGCCGTAGAGTGCCCGCTGGGCGGGGCTGGCCATGATCGAGGCCGCAAAGCCGGCGCGGTCTGCCTGGGTGGGGTAGACCTTTTCGATACTGCCGATGTATACGCTCGCCAGCGGAACCGACAGGAGAAAAACCCATAGCGGCAACACGACCCGGTCGCGGCGCAGATAAAGCCGCAGTAATCCGAACGTGCCGGTGAAATGCGAACCCCGTTGTGGCTCAAGGTGTCGCGCGGGGCGATCCAGCAGGGCGTTACTCATCGCGCGGAGACCTCCTCGCGCGCACCGTTGGTGCTGTAGTGGCGCAGGAACAGCTCCTCGAGGGACGGCGGCTGGCTAATCAGGCTGCGCACACCAGCATCGCCGAGCACCCGGATCAGTTCGCCCAGACTCTCGCTGTCGACCTGGGCGCGCAACGTGTTGCCTTCGATGCTGACATCTTCCACACCTTTGATTCTGGTGAGATCACCTGGGTCGCCGACCATTTCGGCCTTGATCGAGGTCCGGCTGAGGTGCCTCATGGATTCCAGCGAACCGCTTTCTACCGTCCTGCCGGCCTGGATGATGGTCACTCGTTCGCACAGCGCCTCCGTCTCGGCCAGGATGTGGCTGGACAACAGCACCGTCACGCCGCGACCCCGCGCTTCGGCGACGCATTGCTGAAAAACGTTCTCCATCAAGGGGTCCAGCCCGCTGGTGGGCTCATCCAACAGCAGCAGCCTGGCCCGGGAGGAGAACGCGGAGATCAGGGAAACCTTCTGGCGATTGCCTTTGGAGTAGGTCCGCACCTTCTTGTGCGGGTCGAACTCGAAGCGCTCGATCAACTCGGCGCGCAGACCCTGGTCGATACCGCCCCGCATCCGGGCCAGCAGGTCGATGGTCTCGCCGCCGGTCAGTGACGGCCACAGCGTGACATCGCCTGGTACGTAGGCGATCTGGCGGTGCAGATCGACGGCGTTGGTCCACGGGTCACCGCCCAGCAGCCGGACGTTGCCGCCGTCGGCCTTGACCACACCGAGCAGGATGCGGATGGTCGTCGACTTACCGGCGCCATTGGGGCCGAGGAAGCCGTGGACTTCTCCTTCGTGCACGGTGAGATCGAGACCGT
>JAVROG010000395.1:0-4464 GCA_032162865.1 Mycobacterium sp.
CGCCCCAATACGGGCTGCGCCTGCTCCAAGACCTACGCTGGCAGCTGCTCGAACCCGCCCGCACAACTGCGCCCCGCGGAACAAGCCGACACCGTCGGCGCCGTTGCCTAGGCGGGCCTCCATGACATTGGTTATTCGACGATTGCAGCGGTGCGAGTACGGCGGCGTACGGCTCGGTCGACGCCGTTAGCAGTTAGAACGGTTTCGCGGTGAATCCCCACCGCAATAGCGTCGTGTCCAAGCGGCCCCGACCCTGCAGTTCCGAGCCTCGTGCGGGTTTGCGACGACTATCGATTTGGGCGTTCCTCGCTGGCGCCCAGTGCGCTTGGAGATAGTTCAGCGGTCTGGCATGACCGCTACTCATGCCGCCAAGCCCCGCTGCCGTCAACTCGGCCGAGAGTTCGGCGTAGGTGAATCCGGCGGCCTCGCTCGCGAGCCCATCCTTCAGCAGGACCGGAGGCAGGGAAGGGGCGCGGGTGGCAATCAACGCTTTATGCGCGGACGGATCCTTCAGCCGCTGGAAATCGAAAATCCATACCGCCGGCCCGCCGTTTCGACGCAGCGCTTCAATCTGGCGCAATGCACCCCGCAATACGTCGAAGTCGGGAAGTTGATGCAGCGTCCACACGCACGAAATCCCGTCCCAATCGGCGGTGGCCACTCGCTCGGGCAACGCCGTGATGTCGGCTTCGACGAGTTCGACCCGGTCAGCCAGTCCCTCGGTGACGAACAGCTCGCGCGCGGTGGCCAGCATGTTCGGCGCCAGATCCACGGCTGTGGCCTGAATATCGGGACGCCTCCGCAGTAACGCGCTCAACGCACGCCCCGAACCCGCCCCGAGGTCGAGCAGGCGGGCGCCCGGCGGGAGGAGCGCATCGAGCGCGCGGGCGCTGAAGTCGTATACCGCCAGCTGGCCCGGATTGGAGAGACCGCCCTCGTGGAACTGTGCCACCGACTCCGGATCATCCATCACCATCGGTTCGGGAATCCGCTCGCGCCCAGGCGGGTGGCGTCGCTCCCGCGCCGCAATCAGCGGAATGCGCCAGAGCGGCCGCGGGGCGTTCATTTGATCCAGTCTGGCATCACGGGAACCGTCCCACTGGTTCTTTGCCAAATATCGCTGCCGTCGATGATCTACCCGTCGTGTAACAACCCGTCGAACACAACCGTCTAGCATCACCATCCAAGGAGCCCTCGTCGCCCGGTCCGCCGCCAAGGCCTATCGGTGGGCGCCCGAGTAGTCCCTGGGCCTGCGTGTTGACCGAACTAGGGGTGGTGCCATTACACTACGGCATCCCTCGATCTTTTCGGCGTTCGGAATCAACGAATAGTATGACAAAACCGCTGGTTGACAAGGGTTCGTAATATGCCCGGCGCCAGGTAGTTATAGAAAAGTTATATCGGGCGGCGTCCTCGTAAAATGGTTTACAGGACGTTGGAATTGCTTTGTGCGCGCCCGAAGGGATTCGAACCCCCAACCTTCTGATCCGTAGTCAGATGCTCTATCCGTTGAGCTACGGGCGCCGGTCTTAAGTTGTCTAACAGTGTCGCGTGGCGGAGGCGAGAGGATTTGAACCTCCGGTTCCCTTTGAGGGGAACAACTCATTAGCAGTGAGCCCCATTCGGCCGCTCTGGCACGCCTCCATGGCCTTCCAAAGGTTACCCGACCCGGCAACCCGCAACCGCCGGAGGCATAGCGTACACAGCCGCGACATATGCTGTCGAAGTGACCGCCCGCCTGCGGCCGGCGCTGGCCGGGCTGCCCGTTTACGTTCCCGGTAAGACCGTGCCGGGTGCCATCAAACTTGCCAGCAACGAGACGGTGTTCGGGCCGCTGCCCAGCGTCCGCGCCGCCATTGAACGCGCCACCGACCTGATCAATCGCTACCCAGACAACGGCTGCATGCAGCTCAAGGCCGCGCTGGCCCGCCATGTGAGTTCGGGGGGCCCCGGCTTCGCCGCCGAGCACCTCGCCATCGGCTGCGGCTCGGTGAGCCTGTGCCAGCAGCTCGTGCAGATCACCGCGTCGGTGGGCGACGAGGTGATCTTCGGCTGGCGCAGCTTTGAGCTGTATCCGCCCCAGATTCAGGTGGCCGGCGCCACCGGAATCCAGGTGCCGTTGACCGACCACACCTACGACCTGGACGCGATGCTGGCTGCGGTCACCGACCGCACTCGGCTGATCTTCGTCTGCAATCCCAACAATCCGACGTCCACAGTCGTCGATCCGGATGCGCTCACCCGCTTCGTCGAGGCCGTACCGCCGGACATCTTGATCGCCATCGACGAGGCCTACGTCGAGTACATCCGCGACGGCATGGCGCCCGACAGCGTGGGGCTGGTCCGCGCGCACGACAACGTCGTGGTGTTACGCACGTTTTCGAAGGCGTACGGCCTGGCGGGCCTGCGAGTGGGCTACGCGATCGGTCATCCCGACGTGATCACCGCACTGGACAAGGTCTACGTACCGTTCACCGCGACCAGCCTCTCGCAGGCCGCGGCCATCGCCTCGCTGGACGCCGGCGACGAGCTACTGGCGCGCACCGACGCGGTGGTGGCCGAGCGGGTGCGCGTCAGCGCCGAGCTGCGGGCGGCCGGGTTCAGCCTGCCGGCGTCGCAGGCCAACTTCGTCTGGCTGCCGTTGGGTCCGCGCACGCGCGACTTCGTCGAACAGGCCGCCAGCTCGCTCATCGTGGTCCGTCCCTACGGCACCGACGGCGTCCGAGTCACCGTCACCGCCGCACCCGAAGAGAACGACGCCATGCTGCGGTTCGCCCGCAGCTGGATTTGAGGAGCACACATGACCCCGGCC
Organism: Mycobacterium sp.; assembly: GCA_032162865.1. Taxonomy (GTDB): domain Bacteria; phylum Actinomycetota; class Actinomycetes; order Mycobacteriales; family Mycobacteriaceae; genus Mycobacterium. The sequence goes on from JAVROG010000395.1 coordinate 2,813, forward strand.
CGGGAGAAGTTCACCGAGTTCAAGGAGCGCGACGGCGCAATCCCAGATACCGAGCTCGATGACTTCTGGTCGGCACTGGCACCGGCGACCATCGACGACATGCTCGGCGAGTGGCGGGGCGGCGAGTTCGTCACCGGTCACAAGATGAACCACAAGCTCGCCGCGAACGGGTGGTTCGGCAAGACCTTCAAGTCGGCTGGTGACGCGCAGCCGCTGGTGTGTATGGATGCAAACGGCAACAAGTTCTCGAACGTGACGTGGGGCAAAGGCGAGGCCAGTCTGTGGTTGGAGGAGTTCCGCGGCGAAGTCACCGCAACCATGGTGTATGACGGCCAACCCGTGCACGACCACTTCAAAGTGATCGATGACAACGCGGTGATGGGCATCATGAACGGCAAGGGCGTCCTGGACTTCCAGGATGGCGTGGGCCGCTACTACTACTACTACTTCTATTTGGAACGGGTCTAGCCAGCGGCGTTGCGGCCGGTGAAGGCGACGAGCTTGGTCAGCGCGTCCGCATCGTCGGGCACATCGACCGGGTCGTCGAATCCGGCCACTCTGCGTTGGGGTTCCTTGATTATTTGTCGCGCCAATCCCAGGACGTATTCGGACAGCGAATCCGGTACATCGATGTCGTGCCCGACGGCGCGGGCGTAATCCCAACCATGCACCAGGAATTCGATCGACAAGACGCCGACCGCTACCCGGGCGGGCATCGAGCCGCCGCCCAGCGTCACCTCGCCTTCCAGCCCGTGCTTGTGCCAGGCATCCAGCGCCGGCCGGGCGACGCCGATCACCAGGCGCTCGATCGAGTCCGTGTCCTCGGCCACGGTCAGGTCGGCGCCGACCACGCCGCCCAGGGCGATGATCGAGTTCAGCAGATGCGTGGTCAGTTCCTTCACCGTGTATTCCGAACACGGCGTCTGTTTGCTTTTGTCATCGTTGGCCAACGGGTGCAGTACGTGCTGCAGCACTGTCAGCGAGGCTTCGGCGCTGGCCAGCTCGTCGGTGGGCGGGGAATCTGGTCCGGGGCGCAAGTCGGAGGGCATGCCAACCACGCTACGGTCTCGATATGGGCGAAACATACGAATCCGTCACCCTCGAAATCAAGGACCAGGTCGCACAAGTAACGCTGATCGGTCCGGGCAAAGGCAACGCGATGGGGCCGGCATTCTGGTCAGAGATGCCCGAGCTGTGCGCAAGCCTGGACGCCGACCGTGAGGTGCGTGCCATCGTCATCACCGGGTCGGGCAAGAACTTCAGCTACGGCCTCGACCTGCCGGCGATGGGAGGTTCGTTCGCGCCGCTGCTGGCCGACGGCGCCCTGGCCCGTCCGCGCGCCGACTTTCATGCCGAGGTCAAGCGCATGCAGAGCGCGATCACTGCCGTCGCCGACTGCCGGACTCCCACGATCGCCTCGGTGCACGGCTGGTGCATCGGGGGCGGGGTCGACCTGATCTCGGCGGTAGACATCCGCTACGCCAGCGCCGACGCCAAGTTCTCCGTACGTGAGGTCAAACTGGCTATCGTCGCCGACGTCGGCAGCCTCGCCCGCCTGCCATACATCTTGAACGACGGACACCTGCGGGAACTCGCCCTGAGCGGCAAAGACATCGACGCCGCCCGCGCCGAGAAGATCGGTCTGGTCAACG
>JAVROG010000396.1:0-6438 GCA_032162865.1 Mycobacterium sp.
TCGTCGTTGGCGGTTTCGTTGGCCGAGGAGTCCGGGATCACGCTGGTGGCGTTTCTGCGCGAGGACTCGATGAACGTCTACACCCGGGCGGACCGCATCAGCTAGACATCCCAGGCCCATTAGTTGCCCGGCCCGACTCCGGTTGGGATTCCCATCGCGCGGGTAGCCGGTGGTATCGCTTCACAGAGCTGAGGAGACCGCCATGATGCACGAACTGGTTTTAGCCGCACAAAGTAATCCGGAGGCAGCCGGTTTCATTCTGCGCGGGATCAAAGGGATCTTCGTCGCGATAGGAAGTGTCATTGCGGCCGTCATCTGCGGCGTCGTCGCCTCGATGAAGGGACGCAGCGCCATCATCTGGGGTCTTCTCGGCCTGTTCTTCAGCATCCTGACGCTAATCGTCGTGATAGTCATTCCCAGCAAGAAGACCTAGTTCGCCACCAGCGACAACACGTCGGTTCGGGCTGTGTATGGATGCCCGACTGGGGATAACCCGCTGCCACGCCGACCCGGGCGCGCCTCTGGGTGCCTACCTTGTCGGGCCCGGCGTGCAGCTTGACCGTCATGACGACCCAAAAGACACTGACTCGGATCGAGCTGGGAGCGCTCGGCGAGCAGCTTGCCGTGGACCATTTGACCGGCCTCGGATTACGGATCCTGCACCGCAACTGGCGCTGCCGCTACGGCGAACTCGATGTGATCGCCTGCGATGCTGCGGCGCACGCGGTGGTGTTCGTCGAGGTCAAGACCCGCACCGGGGATGGTTACGGCGGATTGGCTCAGGCGGTGACCGACCTGAAGGTGCGCCGGCTGCGCCGCTTGGCCGGGCTGTGGTTGGCCAGTCAGGACCAATGGTGGGCGGCGGTGCGGATCGATGTGATCGGCGTGCGGGTCGGTCGGCGCCGTGTTCCTGAGCTCACCCATCTCGAGGGTGTCGGTTAATGGCGCTGGGGCATGCGTTCTCCGTCGCGGTGCGCGGATTGGACGGCGAAATCGTGGAAATCGAGGCCGACATCACCTCAGGGCTGCCGGGTGTGCATCTGGTCGGCCTGCCCGATGCGGCGTTGCAGGAGTCCCGCGACCGGGTGCGGGCGGCGGTCACCAATTGCGGCAACACCTGGCCGATGGCCAGGCTGACGCTTGCCCTTTCTCCCGCGACGCTGCCGAAGATGGGTTCGGTCTACGACCTGGCGCTGGCCGCCGCGGTGCTGTCCGCGCAGCGGAAGAAGCCGTGGCATCGGCTGGAAAAGACGGTGCTGCTGGGGGAGTTGTCGCTGGATGGCCGGGTCCGGTCGGTGCGCGGGGTGCTTCCCGCCGTGCTGGCCGCCAAGCGTGACGGCTGGCCGGCCGTCATCGTTCCGGCCGCCAACCTGGCCGAGGCCAGCCTGGTCGACGGCATCGACGTCTGGGGTGTGCGCACTCTGCGGCAGCTGCAGAGCTGGCTGAACGAAGCGGCGGGGTTGGATCACCCGGTCCCGGCAGCGACGGCCATCGACGAGCCGTCGGTGGACTTGGCCGAGGTCGTGGGGCAGTCGCAGGCGCGGTTCGCCGTGGAGGTGGCCGCAGCCGGGGCGCACCACCTCATGTTGACGGGTCCGCCGGGCGTGGGCAAAACGATGCTGGCGCAACGACTTCCAGGACTGTTGCCGCCGCTGTCACACGCCGAGTCGCTGGAGGTCACCGCAATTCACTCGGTAGCGGGGCTGTTGTCCGGTGATACGCCGCTGATCACCAGGCCGCCGTTCGTGGCGCCGCATCACAGTTCCAGCGTTGCGGCACTCGTCGGGGGCGGAACCGGAATGGCGCGTCCGGGCGCGGTCAGTCGGGCGCACCGCGGGGTGTTGTTTCTCGACGAATGCGCTGAGATCGGCGTCAGGGCGTTGGAAGCATTGCGGACACCGTTGGAGGACGGCGAAATTCGGCTCGCTCGTCGCGACGGCGTGGCCTGCTACCCGGCGCGATTCCAGCTGGTCCTGGCGGCCAACGAGTGCCCCTGCGCGCCCGCCGATCCCCGGGACTGTATCTGTGCGGCGGTGGTCAAGCGCCGCTATCTGGGCAAGCTTTCGGGACCGCTGCTGGACCGGGTGGACCTGCGGGTGCAAATGAATCCGGTACGGGCAAATGCGTTTTCGGTCGCAGACGTCGAATCGACCGCGCAGGTGCGCCATCGCGTGACGATGGCCCGCAACGCGGCGGCGCAGCGGTGGCGACCGCATGGGTTTCTTACCAATGCTGAAGTCAGCGGGTCGTTGCTGCGCCGGAAGTTTCGGCCGAGCAGCGCCGCGATGCAACCGCTGCGGACCGCGCTGGACCGTGGACTGCTCAGCATCCGCGGTGTGGACCGCACATTGCGGGTCGCGTGGAGCCTGGCCGACCTGGCCGGGCGCACCTCGCCGGAATTGGCCGAGGTCGCCGCCGCGTTGAGCTTTCGGCAGTCGGGGGCGCTGCGATGAGCGGGGGAGACGGTTCCACATTGCGGGCCTGGGCCTACCTGTCCCGGGTAGCAGAGCCGCCGTGTGCAGTGCTGGCCGCGCTGGTGACCAGCGTGGGACCGCAGGAGGCGGCCGAGCGAGTCCGACGAGGCCTGGTCGACGACGGCCTGTTGCGTCACACCGAAGCCCGGCGCGAAATCGACTGTGCTGCAGCGGATATTGAACTTATCAACCGACGCGGCGGCCGCCTGATCACGCCTGACGATGACGAGTGGCCGGTGCTCGCGTTCGCCGCATTCGACGGTGACGGCGTCCGGTCGCGTAGTGGGGTGCAGCTGGTGGCCCCAATGGTGTTGTGGGCGATGGGTCCCGCCCGTCTCGACGAGATGGCCACGCGCGCGACCGCTCTCGTCGGTACCAGAGCTTCGACGGCATACGGCGACCATGTGGCCGATGAACTAGCGACCGGCCTGGTCGAACGCGACGTCGCGGTGGTGTCGGGTGGCGCCTACGGCATCGACGGTGCGGCGCATCGGGCCGCGCTCGCCGCCGACGGGATCACGGTGGCCGTCCTGGCCGGCGGACTCGACGTCCCCTACCCGGCCGGCCATTCCGCGCTGCTGCACCGCGTCGGCCAACACGGACTGTTGTTCACCGAGTACCCGCCGGGTGCCCGCCCGGCCCGCTACCGCTTCCTGACCCGCAACCGTCTGGTGGCCGCCGTTTCGGGTGCGGCGGTCGTCGTGGAAGCGGGGCTGCGCAGCGGCGCCGCCAACACCGCCGCCTGGGCGCGAGCACTGGGCCGGGTGGTGGCCGCGGTCCCCGGGCCGGTCACATCGTCGGCCTCGGCGGGTTGTCATGTGCTGTTGCGCAACGGTGCGGAGCTGGTCACCCGCGCCGACGACATCGTGGAGCTGGTCGGTCGCATCGGCGAGCTGGCCGAAGACCAACCGCGACCTACCACGGCATTGGACGGTCTAGGCGACGCCGAGCGGCAGGTGTACGAAGCCTTGCCGGGCCGGGGTTCCGCCACGGTCGACGAGATTGCGATCGCCTCCGGGCTGATCCCCGAACAAGTGCTGGGGCCGCTGGCGATGCTGGAGCTGACCGGCCTAGCCGAATCTCGCGACGGCAGCTGGCGAATCGTCCGTCAGCGGCGCAGTCGGGCGCGGCTCGTATAGTCGGCTGGGGGTCAGTCTGGACAGTCGGCTCGAGACAGGAGCGCACGTGGCAGGTCGGCCTCTGCAGGCTTTCGAAGTGGTCAGTACTGAGCAGCTCACCCCGCACATGGTCAGGGTGGTGCTGGGCAGCAGCAACTTCGACACTTTCGTGCCAAGCAAGTTCACCGACTCCTACGTCAAGTTGGCATTCGTTGCCGACGACATCGATGTGGGGGCGCTGCCTCAGCCGTTGACAATGGACAGCTTCGCCGATCTGCCGCCCGAGCAGCGGCCCGCGGTCCGCACCATCACCGTTCGCCGTGTCGACGAACAGGCCCGGCAAATCACGGTGGATATCGCGGTGCACGGCGAGCACGGGGTGGCCGGGCAGTGGGCCGCGGCCGTCGAGCCGGGCCAGCGCATCTATCTGATGGGACCCAGCGGCGCCTACACACCCGACCCCGCCGCCGACTGGCATCTGCTGGCCGGCGATGAATCCGCGCTCCCGGCGATCTCCGCGGCGCTGGAGGCGCTGCCCGCGTCGGCGATTGGCAAGGTCTTTATCGAGGTCGCCGGCCCCGACGACGAGATACCGCTGACCGCGCCGGAGGGCGTCGAGGTGAACTGGGTTTTGCGTGGGGGCCGCGCGGATCTGGTCCCCGAGGACCGCGCCGGAGACCATGCGCCGCTGATCGAGGCGGTCACCACGGCGCCGTGGCTGCCCGGGCAGGTGCACGTCTTCATCCACGGCGAAGCGCAGGCCGTCATGCACAACCTGCGGCCCTACATCCGCAAAGAGCGCGGTGTCGATGCCAAGTGGGCGTCGTCGATCTCCGGCTACTGGCGGCGCGGCCGCACCGAAGAGTTGTTTCGGCAGTGGAAGAAGGAGCTTGCCGACGCGGAGGGCCCGGATCAGTAGCATCCACGTCGGCCGGCGGCTGGCATTCTCTATGGCATGGCATTCGGCGACTATCAGCTCGAGATCTACTTCCAAGGCCTGGGTGGGGTAACTCCGGCTTTCCCCATGGCCTTCGCGGAGTTGGAGGCCAGGGCCGAGATGGCGCTCCCGCCGTCGGTGTGGACGTACGTCACCGGGGGAGCCGGCGACGAGCGCACGCAGCGAGCCAACCGCGAGGCCTTCGATCGGTGGGGCCTGATGCCGCGCATGTTCGTCGGCGCCGCCGAACGCGACCTGTCGGTCGAGGTGTTCGGCCTGACTCTGCCGTCACCGCTGTTCATGGTCCCGATCGGCGTCATCGGGCTTTGCGCTCAGGACGGCCACGGCGACCTGGCGACCGCGCGCGCGGCAGCCCGGACCGGAGTCCCGATGGTCGTTTCCACCCTGACTGCCGACCCGATGGAAGACATTGCCCCTGAGTTCGGTGACACCCCCGGCTTCTTTCAGCTGTACACACCGAAGGACCGTGAGCTGGCCGCCAGCCTGGTGCAGCGCGCCGAGGCCGCCGGCTTCAAGGCGATCGTCGTCACGCTCGACACCTGGATTCCCGGCTGGCGCCCGCGCGACCTGACCACGGCCAATTTTCCCCAGCTGCGCGGGCACTGCCTGAGCAACTACACCAGCGATCCGGTGTTTCGGGCCGGCCTGCAACGCCCGCCGGAAGAAGACCCGCAAGGTGCCGTACTGCGCTGGGCACAACTCTTCGGAAACCCCCTGACCTGGGATGACCTCGGCTGGCTGCGGTCGCTGACCGACCTGCCGTTGATCGTCAAGGGCATCTGCCATCCCGACGACGCTCGGCGCGCCAAGGACGGTGGCGTCGACGGCATCTACTGCTCAACCCACGGCGGTCGGCAGGCCAACGGCGGTCTGCCGGCCCTGGACTGCCTTCCGGGCGTGATCGAGGCCGCCGACGGGCTGCCGGTGCTGTTCGACTCGGGAATCCGCAGCGGCGCCGACGTGATCAAGGCACTGGCTATGGGTGCGACCGCTGTCGGCGTCGGACGCCCGTATGCCTACGGCCTGGCCCTGGGGGGTGTCGACGGCCTCGTGCACGTCCTGCGCATGCTGCTCGCGGAGACCGACCTGATCATGGCAGTCGACGGCTACCCGACGCTCAAAGATCTCACCCCGGACACGTTGCGGCGCGTCATCTGAAACACCGCGTCCCATCTGCGAGCGTGGGGGAGTGCCGGATAAGGGAGAGGCGATCCTCGAGGAGTTCGACGACTACCTCGAGCTGCAATGCGGTCGTTCGGCCCACACCCGTCGCGCCTACCTGGGCGACCTGCGGTCGCTGTTCGACTTTCTGGCCGACCGCGGGTCCACCCTGGAGACGCTGAGCCTGCCGGTGCTGCGTTCGTGGCTGGCCAGTGCCGCCGGCGCCGGCGCCGCGCGCACGACGCTGGCGCGCCGCACCTCGTCGGTCAAGGCCTTCACCGCGTGGGCCGCCCGGCGCGGAGTGTTGTCCAGCGATCCCGCTGCCCGTCTGCAGGTTCCGAAGGCCCACCGCACCCTGCCCGCGGTGCTGCGCCAGGATCAGGCCCTGGCTGCCATGACCGCAGCGAAATCCGGGGCCGAGCAGGGTGATCCGCTGGCACTGCGGGACCGGCTGATCGTGGAACTGTTGTACGCCACCGGAATCCGGGTCAGCGAGCTGTGCGGCCTGGACATCGACGACGTCGATACCGGAAATCGGGTGGTGCGGGTGCTGGGCAAAGGCAACAAGCAGCGCAGCGCGCCGTTCGGGCGGCCGGCCGCCGAGGCGCTACGGATCTGGCTGTCCGAGGGCCGTCCCACGCTGGCCACTGCCGCCTCCGGCCGCGCCCTGCTGCTGGGCGCCCGTGGCCGCCGTCTCGATGTGCGGCAGGCACGCACGGTGGTGCAT
>JAVROG010000397.1:0-6140 GCA_032162865.1 Mycobacterium sp.
CAGGTTCGCCATAACCTGGTTCAGCCGAGCCTCGTCACCGGTGACCACCACCGGTTCGGGCGGCAGGTCGAGCTCCCACTGGTGATCTGGCCCGGCGACGTGGGCGTCGCTGACCGCATCGACCGCCAGCCGGGACAGGTCCACCGGTTCACGTTCCAGCGGTCGGCCGGAGTCCAGGCGGGCCAGCAGCAGCAGATCCTCGACCAGGCGCGTCACCCGCTGGGTCTCGGACGCCACGCGGCTCATCGCGTGTGCCACCGCCTCACGGTCGTCACCCATTTTTTGCGCCAGCTCGGTGTAGCCGCGAATCGCGGCCAGTGGCGTGCGTAGTTCGTGACTGGCGTCCGCGACGAATTGGCGAACCCGGGTCTCGCTGGCCTGCCGGGTCGACAGCGCGGCAGAGATGTGGTCGAGCATCCGGTTCAGCGCCGATCCGAGTTGGCCCACTTCGGTGTCGGGATTGGCGTCGGGTTCCGGGACGCGGACCGGTAGTTCCACTTCGCCGCGGTCCAGCGGCAGATCGACGACCTTCGTTGCGGTTTGGGCGACCCGTTGCAGCGGTGCCAGTGCACGCCGGATGATCACCACCCCGGCCGACGTCGCGGCAATCAACGCTACCGCGGTGACGATGCCGAAGATGACCAGCATCCGCAATTCGGTGGCGTCGATTTCGGACATCGACAGACCGGTGACGATGACGTCGGTCGGGCTGCGGCTGGGGGCGGCAACGACGCGATACCGGCCCAGTCCGTCCAGGTCGAGCGTCACCGGCGAGCGGCTGTTGGCGATCTCCTCCAGTTGGTGCTGGGCGACCGACGTCAACGCGGCCCGCGCACCGCTGCTGGTCAGGTAGCCGGCGTCGATCGTCTTGCCGTCGGCGACCGCTGCCGCGACCATGCCGGCCGGTTGGCCGGGCGCGTCGAGGAACCTGGGGCCGGGGCCGGTCTTGACGTAACGAGGTTCGTGCCGTCGCGGCGGCTCCGGGTACAGCAACGAGGAGCGGTACGAGGTGCCGCTGAGTTGGCTGTCGAGCTGAGCCTGCAAATGGTGGCGCAACGCCAGCTCCGTCGCCGCGGTGATGCCGATACATACCAGGGCCAGCACCGCGACCTGACCGACCAACAGTCGCAGGCGAAGCGACCAGACCCGCGGCCCCCTAGCGCGCCGGCTTGAGGACATAGCCTGCGCCGCGCAGCGTGTGGATCATCGGTTCGCGACCGATGTCGATCTTTTTGCGCAGGTATGAGATGTAGAGCTCGACGATGTTGGACCGGCCGCCGAAGTCGTAGCTCCATACGCGATCCAGAATCTGCGCCTTGCTCAGCACCCGCTTGGCGTTGCGCATCATGAAACGCAGCAGTTCGAATTCGGTGGACGTCAATGAGATCGGTTCGCCGGCGCGGGTCACTTCGTGGCTGTCCTCGTCGAGCACCAGGTCGCCGACGACGAGTTGCGCGCCGCTGTCAACCGTCGTCACTCCGGTGCGCCGCAGCAGAGCGCGCAACCGCAGCACTACCTCTTCGATGCTGAACGGCTTGGTGACGTAATCGTCGCCGCCAGCGGTCAATCCGGCGATGCGATCTTCCACTGCGTCCTTGGCGGTCAGCAGCAGTACCGGCAGCCGCGGATTCTCTTTGCGGAGCTTCTGCAGGACGTCCAGACCGCTCATGTCGGGCAACATCACGTCGAGGACGACGACGTCGGGTCGCTCGGCACGAGCCGCTGCGATGGCCGACGTGCCGTCTCCGGCGGTCGCGATGTTCCAGCCCTCGTACCGCAGAGCCATCGACACCATCTCCGCAAGGACGGGTTCGTCGTCGACGACCAGTACGGTGACCGGTTGGCCGTCGGCGCGGCACATCACCACGCGCTCGACGGAAGTTCTGGGGGACGCCACGAGTTCCAGTATCCGCAACCGTTTAGGCCAACGCTATGGCATCCCTGTGCACCGCCTGTGAAAAGAAGCGGTCGCGTGACCGCTTTGGCGATCACGCGACCTTCCCCCTGGTGGGTGGTTGCTTCTAGTAATAGTGGCGCCGGCCGGCGACCGGGCGGCCGATGGACCCCATGGCCCACATCACCGCACCGATGACGAGCAACACGATTCCGAGCACCCACAACAAATGAACACCGAACACAAATCCAAGGATGAGCAGGATGGCTCCGACGACAATCATGGCGATTTCCTTTACCTAGCAGGGATGTGATCAATTGATTGCATTGCACTTGGTTGCGGCAAACGCGGCGTGTGGCAATCCTTTACTTTGGGATTTACGCCCATGTAATTCAGCGGTCCGGCAATCACCGTCACCGCGACCGTTCCCGCTGAGGCACAGCTGGTTTCCTCGCCTTTGAAATAGTCGCGCTGCCAAGCTGCGAGAATTCCTATGAGCAGCCAAATCAGCACGATTGCACCGAGAAGTCCGCGTCCTCGCACCATAGTTGACCTCCGTTGTCCCGAAGCAATTCCCGTGGAATGAGCGTTGCCCGTTGTACTCGTGTCTAAACCTGAAATGGGCGCATAATCGTGCGGATATGAGCCTGGTATGAACGCCGTACTAATCGTTTTGGTCGGCCAGCCACAGTGCCGCCCGCCTTTTCGACGCTCGCGACAGCCAGGCGTCCTGAATCAACTCGGTCAGCTCGGTCACGCTGATGTCGGCCAACTGGCTCGCCCGCACGAGCACGGAGGGATGCCCGTCGAAGTGGGAGGTGCTGAAGAACGGAGAATCGGGGTCCTGAATTAGCGCGAGCTTGTCGCTCTCGGACTCCACCCACAGCATGATGACGTCGGCGTAGCGTTCGCCGGTGACCGGATCGGTCGCGTCTGGTTGGGGAGTTCGAAAAAACACGAACGACTTTCCGCCCACCTGATAGATCGAGTTGTGCCTCGGCCCCTCAAGGTGTTTGACGTGCGGCATCGCCTTTGCGAGTCGGTGCACGTCCTGCACCGAGGACCGACGCGCCCCGGGCCGATCAGCCATATTCGCGACAGTACCGGGGCTCCGATGTCCGCGTCGGTAGCATGGGTCGGCACGCATTGCGATGAAGGGAAACTGCGGCAAGGTGACTGACACGTTGTTTGCTGACGTATCGGAATACCAAGCGCCGGTGGATAACTCGTATCCCTACCGGGTTTTGTCGATTCGCGTTTGTGACGGCACCTATCGAGATCACAACTTCGCGCGCAACTACGCCTGGATGCGGGCCGCACTGGACAGCGAGCAGTTGACGTTCGGCATTATTTACACCTACGTTCGCCCAAACTGGTTGGCCAACGCGAACACCGTGCGCTCGATGATCGACGCCGAAGGCGGCTTGCACCCGCGGGTGGCACTGATGCTGGACGTCGAAGCCGGCGGTAACCCGCCGGGCGACGGGTCGAGCTGGATCAACCAGCTGTATTGGAAGCTGGCCGATTATGCGGGCTCCGCCTCGCGAATCATCGGTTATGCCAACGCCTACGACTTCTTCAACATGTGGCGGGTGCGCCCACCTGGCCTGCGTGTCGTCGCGGCGGGTTACGGTTCGAATCCGAACCTGCCGGGCCAAGTCGCGCACCAGTACACCGACGGCCAGGGGTACAGCCCCAATCTGCCGCAGGGCGCTCCGCCCTTCGGCCGCTGCGACATGAACTCGGCCGACGGACTGACTCCGCAACAATTAGCCGCCGCATGCGGCATCCCGACGAACGAAGGATGGTTGATGGCGCTCACCGACGACGAGCAAGCCGAACTCCTGACCAAGGTGCGCGAGATCTGGGACCAACTACTCGGCCCCGACGGTGCCGGTTGGCCGCAACTCGGGCAGAACAGCCAAGGCCAGAACCTCACACCGGTCGACGCGATCGGCGCAATCAAGAAAGACGTGGAACGTCTTCAATCGTCGACCTGAACCGAAGTTCAGCGCTGTGCGGACACGAAAAGGGTTGGCGGCATTGAGTCTTCGGAGCCGCTCGGCACAGTGCGGTGATAGCGCGCCATCAGTTCGGGGAAGTTCGACGCCGAGGCCTCCCAGCCGCGTTCACGCAACCAATCGGGGAGCGCCGTGCGCTCCTCGGGGTACCAGAGGTCTTCAACGGCGGGTATCTCTGCATCGACAAGTCGCGACGCCACCTCCCGCATCCGCTGCATCTCCTCGCGCTGGTGCGCGACGAGTTCGTCGTTGATGAAGCCCTTGTCCGGAACGTTGGAAGCCAACCAACTGCCAGGCGCGCTGAGCGCGTGGATGCGCTCGAACAGCAAATCCTGGGCCTGCGCGGGCAGGTAGCGCACCAGTCCCTCGGCAGAGAATGCCGAGGGTTGCGTTGGGTCAAATCCCGCCTCCTGCAAGGCCTTCGGCCAGTCCTGACGCAGGTCGATCGGAACGTTCACCAAACGCGACGTCGGAAGTGCACCGTGCTGCTCTAGCGTCGCGGTCTTGAATTCCAGCACCTTGGGCTGGTCGAGCTCGTACACCACCGTGCCCTCGGGCCACGGCAGCCGCCAGGCACGGGCATCCAGGCCGGATGCCAGGATCACCACCTGCCGCACCCCTGCGTCCGCGGCACCCAGGAAGAACTCGTCGAAGAACGCCGTCCGCGTCGCCATGAAGTCGACCATGAGTTGTGCCCGCGCGCCGATCGTGGGCTCGATTTCACTCGCCTGGGCGAGCAACGCGGGGTCCGCATACAGGGTCCACATTCCCTCCCCCGCCGCGTCCACGAATACCCGGGCAAACGGATCCTTGATCAGCGGATTTTCGCTCTCCGTCTCGGCGGCCCGGGCCGCTGCCACGCCCAGGGCAGTGGATCCCACGCTCTGTGTGATCTCCCATGAGTCGTTGTCAGTGCGTGGCATGGCGTTCCTCCCAGACCGGATAGTCAGTTTCACAAACTATTCTTCCAGCCCGGCGGGCCCAGCGGCCGCTCGCCAGCAGTTCCTACGCCTTTTCTAGGCTCTTTGGAAGACGGTTGACAGGTTGCAGAGGAGCAGCATGACTCGTACGCCGCAGGAAGTGTTCGCCCATCACGGCCAGGCGCTAGCGGCGGGCGACCTCGACGGCATCGTCGCCGACTACGCCGACGACTCCGTGGTGATCACCTCAGCCGGCGTCGCACGAGGCAAAGATGAGATCCGCCAGGTGTTCGTCAAGCTGTTCGACGATCTGCCCGACGCGGCGTGGGACTTGAAGACGATGATCTTCGACGGCGATGTGCTCTTTCTCGAGTGGGCGGCGGATTCGGCAGTCAATAGTGCCGATGACGGGGTCGACACCTTCGTCTTCCGCGAGGGCATGATTTGGGCCCAGACCGTCCGGTACACCCCGCGGGCGAAGAAATGACGTCGTTGGACTCGGATGCCCTGGATGCGGTGGCGCGGTGGATGTCCACACAGGGGCTCGGCGACGGCCCGCTGCAGGACGTTTCCGCGGTTACCGGTGGGACGCAGAACATCATGCTGCGCTTCGCCCGGTCCGGCCGACCGTATGTGCTGCGTCGCGGCCCACAACACCTTCGTGCCCGCAGCAACAGCGTGATTCTGCGGGAGACCAAGGTTCTGGCCGCGCTGGCCGGTTCCGACGTTCCGCATCCGCACCTGATCGCGACGTGCGAGGACTCCGGCGTGCTCGGGGACGCGGTCTTCTACCTGATGGAGCCGGTCGACGGCTTCAACGCCGGCGAGGGACTGCCGCCCCTGCATGCCGGCGATCCCGAGGTGCGCTTCGGCATGGGGTTGTCGATGGCCGAGTCGCTGGCGAAACTCGGTGCCGTCGACCACGTCGCGGTCGGGCTGACGGATTTCGGCAGGCCGGACGGCTTTTTGGAACGTCAAGTGCCGCGCTGGCTTTCCGAACTCGAGTCCTATCAGGAGTACGAGGGTTACCCCGGACCGGATATCCCGGGCATCGACGAAGTATCCGGCTGGCTGGAGAGTCACCGGCCCACCTCGTGGAAGCCCGGCATCATGCACGGCGACTACCACGCGGCCAACGTGATGTTCTCCCGCACCGGGCCCGACGTGGTCGCGATAGTCGACTGGGAGATGTGCACGATCGGTGACCCGTTACTGGATCTGGGCTGGCTGCTGGCCACCTGGCGGCAATCGGACGGATCCGCCGTTTTCAGTCACGCCCTCAGTGCATCCGGTGGGTTGGCCAGC
>JAVROG010000398.1:0-4657 GCA_032162865.1 Mycobacterium sp.
GGTCAAGTCCAGGGACGTGGTGTATGACGTCGTCGTGTGATTCTTCGATTTCGTGGGTTAGGCGGTTAGTGCCGCTGGTGTGACCTCCTGTTCTGCCGGTGCCTTCTGGTCGGCTCGTGATTTGCTGAGGACGTCGAGGCCGAGGTAGCGGCGGGATTCGGCCCATTCGTCGTGTTGTTCGGCCAGGACCGCGCCGACGAGGCGGATCAACGCTGAGCGATCGGGGAAGATGCCGACGACGTCGGTGCGTCGCCGGATTTCTTTGTTGAGTCGCTCCTGGGGATTGTTGGACCAGATCTGGCGCCAGATCTGTTTGGGGAACGCGGTGAACGCCAGCAGGTCGGTGCGGGCCCCGTCGAGGTGATCGGCGACCTTGGGTAGCTTGTCAGACAACGCGTTGATGATCCGATCATATTGTGCCTCAACGGAATCAGAGTCCGGTTGGTCGTAGACCGAGTGCAACAAAGTCCGCACCCATGGCCATGAACTCTTGGGTGTGACGGCCATCAGATTGGTCGCGTAATGGGTGCGGCACCGCTGCCAGCAAGCACCGGGCAGGGTCGCACCGATGGCCGCGAGCAACCCGGCGTGGGCATCGGAGGTCACCAGTTTGACCCCCGAGAGCCCGCGGGCGGTCAGCGACCGCAGGAACGTCAACCAGCCCGCACCGTCCTCGGCGGTGGTGACGTCGATGCCCAGGATCTCTCGGTAGCCCTCGGCGTTGACCCCGACCGCGACCAGCGCGTGCACGTTGACCACCCGCCCCTGCTCTCGGACCTTGAGCACCAGGGCATCCGCAGCCACGAATGTGTACGGGCCGGCATCCAAGGGTCGGGTACGGAACGCCTCGACCGCGGTGTCGAGCTCCTTGGCCATCACCGACACTTGAGACTTCGACAACGACGTGATGCCCAGCGTTTCGACCAGCTTGTCCATCCGCCGGGTCGAGACCCCGAGCAGGTAGCAGGTCGCGACCACCGTGGTCAGCGCCCGCTCGGCGCGTTTGCGGCGTTCCAACAGCCAGTCCGGGAAATAGGAGCCGTGCCGCAGCTTGGGGATCGCCAAATCCAATGATCCTGTCCGGGTGTCGAATTGGCGGTTGCGGTACCCGTTGCGCTGATTGATGCGTTCGGCGCTGCGCTCACCATATGCGGCGCCGCACACGGCGTCGGCCTCAGCACCCATCAGGGCATGGATGAACGTGCTCAGCAGGTCGCGCAACACATCGGGGTGGGTGGTAGTGAGTCGATCAGCCAACACCGTCGGCCAGTCGATATCGTGGGCAGCGGTCATCGCGTTGATTCCTTTGCTCGAGTGACTTTGGTCGGTCTCTCGAAGAATCACGCGATGACCCTCAATCAATCGGCTACGACACGCCGGGCCTGAAAATCAGGCGCCCGTTGGTACACCACCTTGGTGGACGCAACCGCCCGAAAAAGTGGCCCGAGGCCATAATCGATGCAGACGGACGTCAAGGAGTCGCCACGGTGATGGAGAAGGCTTCGGCCAGGCGTCGCGGGTGGCCCGCGTTAGTGTTCGTTACCGTTTTGCTGACCGCGTGCACAACCGGCGGGCACACCCCACCCGCGGCCTCGGTGTCGGCGAGCCCCAAGTCGCCCGCGATGAGTCTTCCCGATGTGCCGCCACCCAGCCCGGACTGCAAGGGCAGTGTCCAAGCCCATGAAGACATTCCGCATCCGTCGCTGGGCACCATCCGGCTCTTTCTGATCCTCGACTCGAATCAAGTAGGCCCGAAAGTTGGCTGTGTCGCTGCGGTCACCGGCAACGGAAAGGCGCTGCCCGCAATTACGGTCGACGTTGGGGGTAATTCGTTGAATTTCGCGAGCCCGGTGACCGATTCGACAGGGAACGCCTTCGTCAAATACAACCCCGGCAGATATGAAGGCGTGCTCGTGCTGGTGCCAACCCCAACCGGATTCCAGGACATCGGCTGGGGCAACACCCACTATCAAGGCAAGCGTGCGTACTACTACGCAAAACTGGAAGGTCCTGGCCCCAATGGTCAGTACACGATCCGCCAGTTCAACAACGACTGCTCGCCCAGTTGCGCGGGGGGCACCGTCACCAGCCAAGTTTTGCAGTGGAACGGAACCGATTACGTGCCGTAGATATCTCGGCTCAGTCGGCTGCAACCAGTGCATCGGCAGCGAGGTATCCCGTCGAGGGTCGCTACACGGGTCGAAGCGGCGGTCGACCATCAAGATCGAACTGGCCTGCGCCCCGGCTGAACGGGTACCGTGTTCGTCGCGGACGAGTTGGCTGGGCGGCCGCGGCTCGAGTCGGTCTTTTTGTTTCAAAGGGGCCGGCGCCTGAGTCGAGGAAAGTCCGGACTTCACAGAGCAGGGTGATTGCTAACAGCAATCCGAGGTGACTCGCGGGAAAGTGCCACAGAGAACAGACCGCCATCCTTGTGGTGGTAAGGGTGAAACGGTGCGGTAAGAGCGCACCAGCATCCCGGGTGACCGGGATGGCTAGGCAAACCCCACCCGAAGCAAGGCCAAGAAGGCTGCACCAAAAGTGCGGCCGCGCAGGCATTTGAGGGCTGCTCGCCCGAGTCTGCGGGTAGGCCGCTCGAGGCACCCGGCAACGGTGTGTCCAGATGGATGGTCGTCGCCGTGCCGCCGTGGATAAAAGCCGCGGCGGTGAGGAACAGAATCCGGCTTAGAGGCCAACTCGTCCGCCCCTCGGCCGCGCATGGTTGGCCGAGCCGACTCAGCGTCGAGTGTCACGCACCGCTTTGTCGAGCTTGCTCAACGCGGAATCCAGTTGGTCACGGCTGCTTTTGGCCACCTGGCTCTCGACCTGATAGAGCAGGCCGTAGGTGAACGTGTCTTCGCCCGCCAGATGGGCCGCTTGGGCCTCGGCAAGGAGATGCTCCCGACTGACCACGCTGTCTTGATGGTCGCCCAGCAACGTTTGGATGGCCTTGGCTTGTTGGGAAACCTGGTTCGCGCCCGTAGCCGCCGCGGTGTAGCGGAGTTGCTTGGCGCGCTTGCGGATTCGATGGAGGGCCTCGTCGGCGTCCTGGAAATCGCCGGTGGCCGCGTCGGTGTCGGCTTCGGCTTTGGAGGCCGCTGCGGCTTCTGCCCTGGCGGCTGCCTTGGTGGCTTTGCGGACGCGTCGGTACGCCGCATCGATGGTGACCGACTTTGGTTCCTCACCGACGATGGTGAGCGGTCGTTCGGCCACCATCGCTTCGAGGGAGTCGAGCAGGCGGAAATATCGCTTGGACCGCATGGCGGCCAGCGAGCGCCGGTGTCCAGTCTGATAGCGGCGCCGGGCCCCGTTGACCAGACGTTCCCAAACCGGCCCACGAATCAATGCCGCGTCCAACCGGGTCAGTTCACGCTCGTAACGTTCGGCCAGTACCTCGGCGTCGCGCGCCACGCCCAATACACCGGCTAGCTCGCGAAGTTCGTCGAGAACCCATGCGCCGTCGGCTAATCCGAAGGAATCGTGGGAGTCTTTGAGCAGGCTACGAATCTTGCGGGTGATTACCCGCAGCTGGTGCACGGAGTCGTAGACATCGTCGCGCACAGCGCGATCCCACACCTGCATTTCCTCGACATGCTGGGCCACCGCGCGATGTATCGGGTTGTCCGGCAATGGCGGCCGAGCGGGCTGCCCGGTACCGGAGTGGGCCGAGTCCAGCACCCGTGCCAGCTTCGAGCCGTGCCCGGCGGGCGCGGCCCCGGCATCCAGCAGCCGGTTGCTCAACCGGTTCAGCAGCTCATGACGAGCCGACTCGTTGGTTTCCCCCTCCGGTTCGCTGAGCTCGAGTTCCCACTCGCGCCACTGCTGATCGGCGGGACCTGAGTCGGGGCCGCCGGAATCTCTAGCCGACCAGGCGGTGACGTGGTCGTTGCAGAACTCCGCCAGCTCCGCACCGTCGCCGTCGTACAGGACCTTGGTTTCGCGGCGGGTGGTGATGCGCGCGACCGGCTCAACCGGACGGTCGCGAACGATCGCCAGCACCACATCCAACAACTCGGACGGCACACTGTCAGCGCCGTCGGACGCATCGAGAGGGGCGTGGATCTCATTGCGGGAATCCGGTCCGGCCGGCAACTTCAGGTGCCAGCCGGCGTCGGAACCGCCGGTGCGGCGCCGCAGCGTGATCCGGTTCCGTGCCAGATCCTGGCTCGGCGTGTCGAAGTAAACCGCGTCCAACTCTTGGGTGGGAGGCGTCTCGACGCGGGCCACCGCTGCGATGCCCTCGAATGACGGCGACACAGTCGACTCGACCACGTCGAACTTGCGCTCGACCTCGAGATGTCGCGCCGACTTCGGCGCTTTAGCAGGCATCTTCTTCTCCGTGAGAGCAGGGCAGGCCCCCATACAGTGCCATACCAGGGTTACGCGCTCTCCGGCGATCGCCGCTACCCCAGGTACGGGCCGATCGGATTTATCGTGACACTCGGACCCTAGAAGGAGTGCTCCTCGGCCGGGAAGGCTCCGGTGGCTACTTCTTGGGCGTATTGCATTGCGGCGCGGCGCAATTCACCGCCCACGTCGGCGAATCGCTTGACGAAGCGGGCGGTCTTTCGGCCGCTCATCCCGGCCATGTCCTGCCAGACCAGCACCTGGCCGTCGCAGTTGGGGCCGGCGCCGATCCCGACCGTCGGGATGGTGAGCT
>JAVROG010000399.1:0-14753 GCA_032162865.1 Mycobacterium sp.
CCCGGTTGGGTCAAGCCCACACGTGGGGTACGACCAGATCTACCGCTTCTACGACACTTTCATCGGTCCGCGGGACATCAAGTTTCATCGTGATCTGGATATCGTGAGCGGCGGTACCGTGGTGCGCGATCTCGAACTCGAGGTCTCCATGGGCTCGGCAGTCACGATGTATATTCCGGCCTTCCTGCGTTACGACCTCCGAGAGGTCGACGGCGAATGGAAGGTTGCCCGCATGCGGGCGTACTGGGAGTTGCCGGCGATGATGCTGCAATTCCTCAAGACCGGGTCGCGCGCCCTGACACCGGGCTTTGCACTGGCCCGAGGGTTGCTGGGAAATCAGGGTCCGCGCGGCACCGTCGGCTTCATGGCCGGGTTTCGCCGGGTGGGCGCGCGTCACAAGAAGTTGGTCGACACCTTCCTCGGCGCCGTCGTCCGCGGCGACAAGTCCGCCGCCATCGGAACGTTGTCATCAACCGCCACAATTACATTGGGCGACAACGATCCACTCGATCTAGCCGAATTGGTTGAGCAAATCCGCGGTGCGCGCTGGACCAAGGTGATCGGCGCGGGATCCACAGTCGCGGTATCGGTCGCCTCCGATCGCGGGCGCGGCATCCTGTTCGCCGAAGTCACCTGGCGCGGCAACGAGATCAACGGGATCCGTTACTTCCCGGCGTGATTCAGCGCCTGACGCGGCGCACCTCACCCGCTGCGGATCGGCTTTGATGACGACTACAAGGCACCGAAATGGCAGATCTGATCGCTAACTTTATGCGTCCTACCAGTGGGTTCGTGCCATACTCGGCCGCGTGGCTTCGGACAGTTCGGCCCTGGTGTTGCTACACGGTCTCACCATGTGTAGCGAAAGTGCATGGCGAGAAGTGGTTCCACTTCTCGCCGACCATCACCAGGTTCATGCACCTAACGCACTAGGACATCGCGGTGGGCCTTCAGTGCAGCACCGCCCCGTCACCATGCGCGATGTAGTTGATGCAGCGGAGAATTACCTCGACGAGCGCGGCCTTGATCGGCCGCATCTTGCTGGCAACTCCATGGGTGCCTTTATGGCTATTGAGTTAGCCCGGCGCGGACGAGCGGCAACGGTGTGTGCCCTGTCCCCTCCCGGCCTGTGGTCCTCAGGGGATGGTTTGCAAGCTCGTTCCCTGGACACGAAGGGCCGAGCGTTGGGCCGCCTAATGCGACCGATGTTCCCGCTGATGTTCAGAGCGTCCTCCGTGCGCAGATCCTTTCTCCGCCGCATGGCCGTCGATGGGGATCGACTGAGCCCGGCCCAGGCGGTCGAGATCATTAACGATTCACTCGACGGCGCAGTCTTGGATGACCTGGCGGCAGACGAATGGCACATCGCGCCGCTGGACCCGTTGCCGTGCCCAATTACCGTCGCATGGTCAGAGCACGACGCGGTGCTTCCAATGGCGGAATACGCCCGCGCACTTTCGGAGCGCCTGCCCCAGGCGACATTCAAGGTGCTGGCCGGAGTCGGACACGTTCCCATGATCGATGACCCTGGCCTCGTAGCGCGGACTATCCTCGTCGTCACAGGCGCAGCGAAGCACTAGCCCCAAGGGGGCGCATTGGTCCGGCTTGGGTTCACCCGACCACATCTGCGCGATCGACATAACCGGCGACGCCGACCGCGTTCGCCGCGCCGTTCTTGCGATGCCGTATTGAGGCCGGAAAGGCCCCGTATGACGAGACTTCAGCAACACCACAGAACGATCGACTAAGAAAGACAGGAGATACGGCCGACACGGAGGACGAAGACGGGCCGAGACCGGGAGCACCATGTTCGACAAGCCGTTCGGACGGCGCAGCCTGCTGCGGGGCGCGGGCACTATCTCGGCCTCCGCGCTGGCACCGTGGGCTGCGGGGTGTGCTCCCGACGACGACGACGCACTGACTTTTTTCTTCGCGGCCAATCCGGACGAAATCCGTCCTCGGATGCGCGTGGTCAACGAGTTCCAGCGCCGACATCCCGACATCAAGGTACGGGCGCTGCTCTCGGGACCCGGCGTCATGCAGCAGTTGTCGACGTTCTGCGCCGGCGGCAAGTGCCCCGACGTGTTGATGACGTGGGAGCTGACCTACGCCGAACTGGCGGACCGGGGAGTGCTGTTAGACCTGAACACGTTGTTGGCGCGTGACCAAGCGTTCGCTGCGCAACTCAAGTCGGACAGCATCGGGCCGCTGTTTGAGACGTTCGGCTTCAACGGACACCAGTACGCCTTTCCCGAGCAATGGTCGGGCAACTATCTGTTCTACAACAAAGGCCTGTTCGAAGAAGCCGGGGTGCTCCCGCCACCACGCACCTGGCAGCAGAGCTGGAGCTTCGACGAATTCCTGGCTGCGGCTCAGGCACTGACC
This sequence comes from Mycobacterium sp., assembly GCA_032162865.1. GTDB lineage: Bacteria > Actinomycetota > Actinomycetes > Mycobacteriales > Mycobacteriaceae > Mycobacterium. The sequence continues at coordinate 2,386 of JAVROG010000399.1, forward strand.
AAACGGGAGGCGTCGGGCCGGGTCACCCAATGGGGATTCGTCAACGCCTGGGTCTCGTATTATTCGGCCGGCTTGTTCGCCATGAACAACGGCGTGCGATGGGCGACGCCACGGATAAACCCGACCCACCTGAATTTCAATGACGACGCATTCGTCGAAGCGGTGCAGTTCTATGCCGATCTGATCAACAAGCATCGAGTCTCGCCCAGTGCCTCCGACCAACAGTCGATGTCGAATGCCGACCTGTTTGCGGTGGGCCGGGCGGCGATTGCGCTGGGTGGGCACTGGCGCTATCAGACCTTCGACCGCGCTGAGGGCCTTGACTTCGATGTGGCCCCACTGCCATTGGGTCCGCGCGGGCATGTTGCCTGCTCGAACATCGGGGTCACCGGCCTTGCCATCGCAGCGACCAGCCGGCGGAAGGAGGAGGCGTGGGAGTTCGTGAAGTTCGCCAGCGGGCCCGTCGGACAAGCCCTGATCGGTGAATCCCGGCTGTTCGTACCGGTGTTGCGGTCCGCGCTCAACGCTGATGGTTTCGCCCACGCGCACCGCAGAGTCGGCAATCTCGCCGTGCTCACCGATGGGCCGGTGGTTTCCGAAGGACTGCCCATCACCCCGGCTTGGGAGAAGGTCGCCGCGCTGATGGACCGCAACTTCGGGCCCGTGCTGCGCGGGTCGCGGCCGGCGGCCTCGCTGACCGGGTTGTCGCATGCCGTCGACGAGGTGTTGGCAAGCCCATGACCGCAATCGACGCACCCGCGCCGGCATCGGTGAAAACGCGACCGTCGCGCCGACGGGCGTGGGCCGGTCGCATGTTCGTCGCACCCAACCTGGCTGCGGTGCTGGTGTTCATGCTCTTTCCGCTCGGATTCTCGCTGTACATGAGCTTTCAGAAGTGGGACGTGTTCACATCGGCGAAGTTCGTTGGTCTGGCGAACTTCGGCCACCTGTTCACTTCGGACCCACTGTTTCTGATCGCCATGCGCAACACCGTGATCTACACCCTGGGAACCGTACTGCCTACCGTGTTGATCAGCCTGCTGGTCGCCGGTGTGCTGAACCGAAAGATCAAAGGAATCGGCATCATTCGGACCATCGTCTTCATGCCGCTGGCGATCTCGTCGGTGGTGATGGCCGTCGTCTGGCAATTCGTCTTCAACACCGACAACGGACTGCTCAACATCATGCTCGGGTGGATCGGGATCGGCCCCATACCGTGGCTGGTCGAACCCCACTGGGCCATGGCGTCGCTATGCATGGTAAGCGTGTGGCGCGGTGTCCCGTTCGCCACCGTGGTCCTGCTGGCCGCGATGCAGGGCATTCCGGAGACGGTCTATGAAGCAGCCAAAATCGATGGCGCGGGTGAGCTTCGGCAGTTCGTATCCATCACGGTGCCGCTGATCCGAGGTGCGATATCGTTCGTGGTGGTCATCTCGATCATTCACGCATTTCAGTCTTTCGACCTCGTCTACGTGCTCAGCGGCGCCAATGGCGGACCGGAGTCCGCGACTTACGTCTTGGGCATCATGTTGTTCCAGCATGCGTTTTCGTTCCTGGAATTCGGTTATGCGTCCGCGCTGGCATGGGTGATGTTTGCCATCCTGCTGGTCTTGACTGTGCTGCAGTTCCGGATCACCCGGCGCCGGTCCTGGGAGGCTTCCCGTGGTCTTGGTTAGGAGCAACATCCTTCGTGCGGCAGCTTTGTACACCGCGGTGCTGGCAATCGCGTGGTGCGCGCTGTTCCCGATTCTGTGGGCGCTGTCCGGCTCGCTGAAAAAGGAAGGTGAGATCAGCGAGCCGAAGTTGTTCCCGTCCAGCCCGCAGTGGTCCAACTACACCGAGGTGTTCGGGCTGATGCCGTTTTGGCGGATGTTTTTCAACACCGTGCTGTATGCCGGATGTGTCACAGCCGGCCAAGTCTTCTTTTGTTCGCTGGCCGGATATGCGTTCGCACGGTTGGATTTTCGTGGCCGCGACACTTTGTTCCTGTTGTATCTGGGTACGTTGATGGTGCCGCTGACGGTGACGGTGATCCCGCAGTTCATTTTGATGCGGACCTTGGGTTGGGTCGACACACCGTGGGCAATGATCGTTCCGGGCCTGTTCGGCAGCGCTTTCGGCACCTACCTGATGCGCCAGTTCTTTCGCACATTACCGATCGATCTTGAGGAGGCCGCGATTCTCGATGGTTGCTCGCCCTGGCAGATCTATTGGCGGATTCTGCTGCCGCACGCCCGACCCGCGGTCATGGTGTTGGCAGTCCTGACCTGGGTCAGCGTATGGAACGACTTTCTGTGGCCACTGCTGATGATTCAACGCAACAGTCTGGCCACCTTGACCCTTGGCCTGGTCCGGTTGCGAGGTGAATACGTCGCCCGGTGGCCGGTGCTGATGGCGACCTCAATGTTGATCCTGATACCGCTGGTCCTCGTCTACGCCGTCGCACAGCGATCGTTTGTCCGCGGTATCGCAGTGACCGGTCTGGGCGGGTAGCTGCGGTGGCATCGGTGAGTTTCGAGCAGGCAACGCGGTGCTATCCGGGGTCCGACCGGCCCGCGTTGGATGGTCTGGAACTTGTTGTGGGCGACGGCGAATTCGTCGTTATGGTGGGGCCGTCCGGGTGCGGCAAGACGACATCGCTGCGCATGGTGGCGGGGTTGGAAACTCTGGATTCCGGGGTTATCCGGATCGGCGACCGCGATGTCACCAACGTGGATCCCAAAGACCGCGACGTCGCGATGGTGTTTCAGAACTACGCCCTGTATCCGCACATGACGGTGGCGCAGAACATGGGCTTTGCGCTGAAGGTGGCGAAGATCTCGAAGTCGGAGATCCGCGAACGTGTATTGGCCGCGGCGCAAATGCTCGACTTGGAGCGGTATCTGGACCGGAAGCCCAAGGACCTTTCCGGTGGGCAACGGCAACGGGTAGCGATGGGACGCGCGATCATCCGCCGCCCAAAGGTTTTCTTGATGGACGAACCGCTGTCCAATCTGGATGCCAAGTTGCGAGTGCAGACCCGCAACCAGATCGCTGCGCTGCAGCGCCAACTCGGCACCACCACCGTGTACGTCACCCACGATCAGGTGGAGGCCATGACCATGGGCGACCGCGTCGCGGTGCTGTGCGACGGTGTGCTGCAGCAGTGTGCCCCCCCGCGTGAGCTGTACCGCAACCCCGGCAATGTCTTCGTCGCGGGATTCATCGGGTCTCCGGCGATGAACCTGTTCACCGTCCCGATCGTCGACTCCGCTGTGTCACTGGGTGATTGGATAATTCAGGTGCCGCGCGAAATTGCCGGTAATGCGTCGGAGATTGTAGTCGGTGTCCGTCCCGAGCACTTCGCGTTGGGCAGCGTCGGCATTGAGATGGAGATCGACGTGGTCGAAGAGTTGGGCGCCGACGCCTATCTGTATGGCCGTATCACCGGCAACGACAACGTGATCAGCAAACCCATCATCGCCCGCACCGATGGCTACGAGCCGCCCGGGAAGGGCAGCCGGGTGCGCCTGCACCCACAACCCGGGCACTTGCATTTCTTCGGCGCCGACGGTCTCCGCATCCGGTAACCGTCCGGCTTGAAAGGCGCTCGCCGCAAACGGCTTTAGTAGTCAAATAGCTCAGGTCTATTACGAATCATGGTGTAGGCAAGTCGCCATGCGCTGTACAACGATTCCAACAGAGTCTCCACCTCATAGCGGACCTCCGGGGCGTCCGCGTCCGACCATGTCCTGTCCGGGCTGTACGTTCCGCGTGGCCAGGCTGTTGGTAGGTGCCATTCGCCGCGCCGTTTGTAGCGATCCTTCTCCTTGAAGCGGGAGAACGATTGACCGTTACCCAGATGGACGGTGACCATCACTTCTCCGACGCCGTAAGCCCAGGTCGGTTCGATATGCACCGCACATGTTGGCGGTTCATCACGAGGCGGGAGCATCCGCCACAATTCAGAGTGGTTCCAATCAGGCTCGGGCGGGCCCTCACCGACAGACTTGATACACGCCCAGTCGGCGTTACGAAGTCTCTGGTCGAAATGATCGGGTGCTAGCCAGAGATCCTCGGGACGTTCGCCGGGTCGCGCGAAGGTGAACCATATCCGATTGCCGTCCCGGCGGATGTTGTCGACAATGCCGACCCCGCTTCGCCAGGAATACATTTCCCCGTTCGGTCGGTCACTCTCATTCCAAGGGAGCGTCCCGCCGGGCTGGAGTTCGGGATCGCCGCCATCCGATGCCGTCACAGGTCCACCACCCTTTCGAGGAATCCAATTCATTATGATCTCTCGCTGGTCACCAGTGCGGCATGCTGGCCGCAACCGACCAGGTCATGTGGGTAAGGGTCCGGAAAACGACGCCGACACAAGCTGTTTCGTGACCTTCGGCGGCGTGCCGTAAACGGAAAAACCGTCGCGAGCTTCCTAGTATTGCCGGGTGGTGGATCGCTATGGGACCGACGTGTTGGCCGGGGGAGGGCGGCGCAAGCCCCGCTCAGTTGAGCACCCCGTCGAACTCGGGATGGTCGTCGAGGACGCGCAGACCGGATACGTGGGTGCTGTGGTCCGCGTCGAATACGGCCGCATCGATATCGAAGACAGGCACGGCAAGACCCGCGGTTTCCCGTTGGGTCCCGGATATCTGCTCGAAGGCCATCCGGTGATTCTCACCCCACCGCGGCGTGCGTCGCCCGCAGCCGGCTCGGCCGCCGCACGCACGGCTTCCGGGTCGGTGGCGGTGCAGGGCGTGCGGGCCCGCGTCGCCCGCGCCAGCCGAATCTACGTCGAGGGTCGCCACGACGCAGAACTCATCGCGCAGGTCTGGGGTGCGGACCTGAAAATCGAAGGCGTCGTGGTCGAGTACCTCGGTGGCGTCGACGATTTGGCGGGAATCGTGGAGAAATTCCGTCCCGGTCCGGGATGTCGGCTGGGCGTCCTGGTCGATCACCTCGTCCCCGGTTCGAAAGAGTCACGCATCGCCGACGCGGTACGCCGTGGACCCGGCGGCGCCGACACGCTGGTGGTCGGCCACCCCTATGTGGATATTTGGCAGGCCGTCAAACCCCAGCGGCTCGGCCTAAAGGGGTGGCCGACGGTGCCTCGACACATCGAGTGGAAGCACGGCGTGTGCCAGGCACTCGGCTGGCCACATGCCAACCAAGCCGACATCGCCAGAGCGTGGCAGCGCATCCGCTCGACGGTCCGTGACTGGAATGATCTGGAACCGGCGCTGATCGGGGGCGTCGAAGAACTCATCGACTTCGTGACGCAGCCGGCCCAACAGATGTGACGTAGGTCACCGCTGCTTGCCCGTCACGTTCGGTGACATACAGGGCACCAACTCCGTGATCACCCAAATCCCTTGGAGATATGGAGGAAGTCCATGACCGACGCGCTTGTCATCGATGCTGAGGGTCTCGACCGGCTGTCTTGTAACGCCAAGTCCGATCCCAGCACGGGCCGCAAGACGCTGAAGGCCAAGACTGTCTGTGAGTCCGGGTTCCGCAACATGACCTACGTGCGCGATCTCGCGCCGATGCTGGTCGGCGAACCGCCCGCGCTGTTGGGCGACGACTCGGCGCCGAACCCGTCCGAGGCCTGCCTGGCTGCGCTGGGGTCGTGCATCTCCGTCGGTCTGCTGGCCAACGCGACCCATCGCGGCGTGAAGCTGACGAAAATCGAGGTCGAGATGGAGGGCGACATCGACATCTCCGCAGTGTGGGGCGTCGGTGACACGCCCGACGGCAAGGTCCTCGGCATTACCGAGGTTCGTTGCAACGTGACCCTGGCCGGCGACGCCGACGACGCGACGCTGAAGGAGATTCACGACAGCGCCATCGCCTGGTCTCCAGTCGTCAATACATTCAGGCGTCCTGTAACTGTCGACTCCGCGCTTTCCATCGGCTAGGCAGGCAAGGTGACCATGACGACCGAAGCCGCCACCGGCTTGCTCGATGCGGACCTGCTTGCTGACCTGCGAGCACATGCGGGCGTTTTGGACCGCGGCGAGGACACCGCTCGACGCGGTTTCGCCGGCCTCGGCGCCGCCGGTCTGCTCGGGTTGGGTGCGCCCGGCAATGCCGATGGCAAGCTGAGTCAGATGGCCGCGGTGATCAGGTTGATCTCCGGGGAGTGCATGAGCACGGGCTTCTCGGTGTGGGCCAACCGGATGGCGGTGGAGTACTTGCTGACTGCCGCAACACCATCCAGTCTCGCGGCGGTACAGCCACTGTTAGCTGGCAGGTCACTGGGCGTCACCGGGATGGCGGCCGCTTTCAAAGAGTTAGCGGGCTGCGGCAGCCTTGAGCTCACGGCGACGCGCGTTGCGGGTGGCTACCACGTCAGCGGTCCGATCCGGTGGGCCAGCAACCTGTACGACGACTCGTTGCTGATTACTGCGGCGCGCGCGGAGGGCGGCGAGAAGTTGGCCTTCGCCTTGCCTTTGAGCAGCCCGGGAGTCACGGTAGGGGACCATTTCAAGCTGTTGGCGATGGACAGCACGGCATCGTCGTTTTTGAATCTGAAGGACGCGTACGTACCTGACGAGCAGGTATTGTCCACCGATTTCGAAGGATTCCTCGGCGCCGTCCGCCCCACTTTCCTCGTCCTGCAATCGGCCATGTGCGTTGGCCTGGCGACAACGACGGTGGAGCAGGCCAAAAGCGGGTTGACCGGTGTCAACCAGGTGTTTGCGGATGAGGTCGACGCGCTTGCTTCCAGGCTCGCCGCGGCGGAGGCAACCTTGGCCGGCTTGGCCGGCGCAGTCGGGGGACAACGACCGCCGAGCAAGAAAGATTTGCTGTCACTGCGGCTTGACGCAGCTGAAATTGCCAGTGCTAGTGCTGCTTTGGAAATTCGCACCGCCGGCGGCAAAGGGTATGCGAGCAAGACTCCGGCAAGCCGCCGCTACCGGGAGGCCGCGTTCATTCCTGTGCAGTCGCCATCCGAAGCCCAATTGCGTTGGGAATTAGGCAGATGTCTTTAATATGACGGCGTGCGACCGCCCGAGCCAACGGTGACTCCGCCGGTGGCAGCACTCGAGGGTCTGGAACCCGAGCATGTGGTTGGTGGGATTCCGCTGGCCAGTTTGGTGCGCGACTATCACCGCCCGATGGTGAATTTCGCTTGCACGATGGTGAATTCACCGACGGTGGCCGAAGAGGCTGTGCAGGAGGCATGGGTACAGGTCCTCAAGTCGTCGGAGTCCTTCGAGGGACGCTCAACGGTGGCCACCTGGTTGTTCGGGATCGTCAAGCACACCGCGTCGCGGCACCGCCGTCGCGAGTCGCGGATCCGCGACCACGAAGTGCCGGCCCTCGAGGTCGTTACAGCGGACGCCGACCCGTTGTCGGGTCGGATGCATCCGCCCGGCCACCCCGATGCCGGGCACTGGAGCCTGCCGCCGTCGAGACGGTTCCTTCCGGAAGACCAGGCCGTGGCAACGGAACTCAAGGGGTACGTGCGAGCGGCGCTGGAAGCGCTGCCGGTGCGGCAGCGACAACTGATCATCCTGCGAGATCTCGTCGGTACGTCCTCGGACGAGGCGGCCGAGATCCTGGAACTGTCGGCTGAAGGGCAGCGCGCGCTGCTGTACCGGGCACGAGGAAACCTTCGAAATCAATTGGAAAGGCGGTATCAACGATGACCGTCTACGACAACACCGTCCCCGCCATCGACTGCGTCGAATTCGTGAGACTGGTCGACGATCTGGTCGAATCGGACCCACGGCACTGGGGGGCGATCGTGGCCAAACACCTCGAAGAGTGTCCGCCGTGCCTGGTCTATTTGCAGCAGATGCTCGACCTCAAGGTTCTGCTCAACAACGTCTTTGACGGCGAGCAACTCAGTGACGAGCAGATTGCGGGGGTGGTCAACTCGATCGACAACCTCAAGGGTCACGCCTAACGGCCACCCGTCGCGACCGGGTCCTGTCGCCGCTGATGGCACCGCCAACCGCACACCGGTCAAGACCGCGAAAAAGGCGTACTGAGAGCGTGCGCGACTGGGACACAAGATTGTGGAGGCGGCGCGGGCTAAGGGCTTGACCGTCTCCTTACACTGGATGAGAAATGAGCGCCTATCAGACCGTCGTGGTCGGCACCGATGGCTCGGACTCGTCGCTGCGTGCGGTGGACCGCGCAGCTGCGATCGCTGCGGATCACGGCGCGAAATTGATCGTTGCGACGGCGCATCTCCCCGTCCCCGAGGAACATGGCCGCTACGCCATCCCGCCGGGGAGCGCCCATGGTCAGGACTACCGGTTGGTGGGCGAGGCCCCCTTCTACGCGATCCTGCAGGACGCCCGGGAGCGGGCGCACAAAGCCGGGGCCACGAACGTGGAGGAGAAGCCGATCGTCGGTGCCCCCATCAACGCGCTCGTGCGCCTGGCCGAGGAGGTCGATGCTGACCTGCTGGTCGTCGGAAACGTCGGACTCAGCAGCGTTGCCGGGCGGCTGCTGGGATCAGTCCCATCCGAAGTCTCCCGCAGGGCGAAGACCGACGTGCTGATCGTCCACACCAACGACTGAGGCATCGTTAAGAATCGTTCGGCATCGGGCGACAACCTGTATCTCAGAATGATTGCCGGGGGCACGGTGATTGGATCTCGCCGACCGGTCTCATCCGTCGGACTTCGCCGGTGCTGGCTGTTCTCGGAGTTGAGCAGGCCGGCGTGTTTTTAGTTCAACGGCGAACTCCCGGCGGACTGGAAACCCGACCGGCCGCCACCTGATCCGTTGCCCGACGATCCGCCGTCCTAGAGCGGGTTACGTGGTGGTGACGGCGAACAGGCGCCACTCGCCGGGCACGCCCTTGAGCTCGTGAGTGCCGCGCTCCTCGAATGCGAGTCCTGATCCGATCACGAGGTCCCGCAATGCGCTGGACACGAGCACGTCGTTCGGTCCGGCCAGGGCGCTCACCCGCGCGCCGATGTGTACGCCGATGCCGCCGATGTCATCACCGCGCACCTCGCACTCGCCGGTATGCAGCCCGGCACGCACCTCGATGCCCAGCGACCGCACCGCATCGCGAATTGCCATCGCGCAGCGGATCGCGCGCTGCGGACCGTCGAACGTCGCTAGGAAACCGTCACCCGATGTGTTCACCTCTCGGCCCCGAAACCGAACAAGCTGTGACCGCACCACGGCGTCGTGCGCATCGAGCAATGCATGCCAGTCACTGTCGCCCAGCTCCGCCACCCGGCGCGTCGAGTCCACGATGTCGGTGAAAAGCACAGTGGCCAAAACGCGGTCATCGGCGACATCAGCCCGCTGGCCGGTGAGGAACTCGGCGATCTCCTGAAATGACGGTCGCCACGGTTCAACGAAGTGGTACATGTTGCGGCCTGGGAGCTCGACGTACTTCGCGCCCGATATGTGATCGGCGACGTACTTGCCCATCACAGGCGGGATGGTCGGGTCATCGGCGTGCTGAACGACCAGGGTGGGTACCCGGACCGCCGGAAGCAGTGCCCGCACATCCAATTCGGACACGAGCGCCATCATGAGTGCGACAGTCGCGGGGCTCGCCGCCAGCCGTTCCATCCGACCCCACGATGCCCGGATCTCCTCGTTCCACGGCATCTCCGGATTGAGCATCCGTTCGTATTCACCGGTTTCCCACACGGCGACCATGTCATCGAAGAAATCCTCCGGACTCAGCCCAGCGTGTTCAACCGGATCCGCGTAGACCTCCAGCGCGACCAGCGCGCTGGTGCGGGACGGATGTGTCGCTGCAAATAGCGCCGCAGCCGCAAACGCCCCGTCGACCGCGACGAGGACCGCTTGGCTACTTCCGAGATCGTCCAAAACTGCGGTGATGCTGTCGGCCGATTGCTCCAACGTCGGCATCGCGCCCGCCGCGGCTGGATCGGAGGCTCCCACGCCCGGCAAGTCGAAGAAAATCAGCCGCCCGAGCGAGGTCATCGCCTCGACCCAGCTCCGAAGGGACGGCAGCTCCGGAAGAAAGTCGCAGCACGTGAACCAGGGTGGGACGAACACGATGTCACGAGGACCCTCGCGTGACGCGCGGTAGGCGACGCGCAAGTCCCCGTTCATCGCATAGCGCGTCTCCGAGAACATTGCGGAAGTGTAAGCCGAGGAGCGGGTCAAGTTTCGGTGTCAGGCAATGATGTGATCAGAGAGTATCGAGTTATGACGTTGGTTGCAGTCGGCTTCGCTACCGATGCCAACCCAAAGGTCTTTGGCCCCTTCCGATGAGGGCGTTCGGCCGACGCGTGCAGCGCCCGGGGCTTTATACCGTCACAAAAGTCGCACGGACAATGAAATGACTGCGGCCACATCAGGAAACGCGAGTCGCGAGCATCAAGCGATTGAAAACCGGACGCGCGGGAAACCACGGGTGTATGGCTGAATACAGAGTGCTTGACCCACGCGGCGAGGTCGTCGCGACAAAGGAAATCGAGAGTGCCGACGATGCGCACGCCTATTTCGTCGACTCGGTTGCCGACAACTCGGAGCTGGGTTGGCGAATGGAGGTCAACGACGATGGAGAGTGGGCGTTCTTCGACGACACCGAAGGTGCGTCGAGCTAAGGCGCACCGACGCGGGCATGCGCGGTGAGGAGCAACTGATCGAACTCGGCCTGCGCGGTCACCGCGTGACGGACACTGCGAAAGTCCTCGGTGATCTGCTCGGCGAGTGGCCGTAGTTTGATGTTCGATTCCTGCGACAGCCACTTCAGTAAGTTGAACGCCGCGTCGCCGTCGAGGCCGTAGACGAGCATCAGCATGCCCTTGGCTTGTTCGATGCCGGCACGGTTTTCGGTGATCTCCGCCAATTTCGCCGTGACCAGTTCTTGGTCCACCTGGTCGGACACCGGCGAGACATCGACATAAAACCCGTGGGCTCCGATCACGGAGCCTTCATCGTCGCAGAGGCGGTCACCGACCACCAGGACATCGTGGACCTTGCCGCCGGTGTCGATGATCCGCTGCCGGGCGCTGAACGCTTTGGGCGTGTGCAGGATGTCGTCGATGGTAGCCGCGGCACGCCCGCGGTCCTCGGGATGCTTGTGTGAGAGCACCAGTTCGGTGGTCGGGGTGACGGTGCCCGGGCGGTAGCCGTGCATTTGCTGCACCTGCTCAGACCATTCCCAACGCTGGTCGGAGAGATAGAAGCGGAACGAACCCACCCGCTGCGGAGCGCCGCCGGCCAGAGCTTCTTCGACGGCAGCGGACTGGCCGTTGAGTTCCCAGGTCATCGCGGATTCTCCTTTCGGGGTTCGGTAGCGTCGACGCCGTTGACTAACACGGAGAGAGCGGCGGCCGCGGCCCTGCTACGGCCGCCGTCTCTCGTGTGTTCAATCAGGCGTCGATCACCTCCCGTCGAATCTCGTTGTCGTCAATTGCCTTGTGTCCGTTGCGACGGCCGACGGAGATCTTGCGCGGCTTGGCCCTCTCGGCAACGGGAATCTGCAGGGTCAGCACACCCTCGTGATAGGAAGCCTCGATGCGTTCGGTGTCGAGGTTTTCGCCAAGCACCAGTTGGCGACTGAAGACCCCGCGCGGCCGCTCGGTGGCGAGCATCTCGCGGTCGGGGTCGACCGAGGGCCTTTCGGCACGCACGGTCACTACATTGCGCTCGATATCGATGTCTAACGAGTCGGCGTCGATACCGGGCAGATCGAACTCCACCACGAAATGGTCGCCCTCACGCCACGCGTCCATCGGCATCACTGCTGGACGGGCAGCAGTACCAAGTACTTGCTGGGCGAAACGGTCCAGTTCACGGAACGGGTCGGTACGCATCAGCATGGCGGTCACCTCTTCCTCCAATCATTGGTTCTTGGTTGGCCATCTAACCTGTGTCAGATGACATAGATTTTATATATCACTGTCGACAGAGCAATGCAAGTGTGGTAAACAGGTTTTCTGTGTGACTAGGCAAGGAGAAGTGTGATGTCGACCGACCGTGCTGGCGACACCGGCGCTCCGGCGTCCGACCACGGTGTGTACGGGATCTCGGTAGCCGCCGAGCTTTCCGGCATTGCGGTGCAGACGCTCCGTCTGTACGAACGGCAGGGATTACTCACGCCGTCTCGAAGTAACGGCGGTACGCGCCGCTACAGCGCCGACGACTTAACCCGGTTGCAGCGCATCAGCGCGTTAGTCGAGGCCGGCGTGAACATTGCTGGGATCGCTCGCATCCTCAGCCTCGAGGATGACAACACCGAATTAACCGCTGCCAACAGCGATCTCCGCTCCACCAATAACACCCTGCGCAACGATGCGGAAGTCCGGACCGAAGCCTGAACGCTCAGGCAGGACCATCCCGGTTTATCGCGCTATATGCCGGGTATGAAATCGCTATGGCTGATCAACAGGAAGCACCGCTGCGGGCAGTCGGCCTGGTGTGCAGCC
>JAVROG010000400.1:0-10497 GCA_032162865.1 Mycobacterium sp.
CCGGAGCGCTTTCCACGGTCGCCGACCGCCCACCACCAGCAGCCCTCGCCGCGTAGCGGTCAATGGCCCGATGCGATGGTAAAGCATCTTCGTCAGCGCCGAGGCCGGGCCGCGCAGTACAACATCCGCGCGATCGCCGGGCTGACGCTCGCGCAGCTCGGCGATGTCGCCGCGGATGTGCAGCAGGTAGGGCCGCGCGCCTGCAACGTTGATCGCGACGCGGGTATCGGTGTCTGGCGCGATTCCGGCCCGTACGAAGGCCGGGGCAATCTGCATCAGCCCGCGCGCGACGAGCAGCATGTCACGTTCGGCAATTTCCCAGGGCGCCTTGATCGCTCGAGCAACATCTTCTCCATGTAACAGGAGTTCTCCCAGCCAGTTCGTCTGCGCGGTGGTGCCATCGACAACCGCGCCGGCATGAAACGGAACCATCGTCTGGTCATCGGCGAGCTGGTCGAAGTAGCCGTCCATTTCTTCGGCGAGGGCCCGGATGCGGTCGGCCAGCTCGGGTATCGGCGCTAGGGCCGCTTCAAGTTCGGCCTGATTAATCACGGCCACCTCGCCGGGAGTGCCGGCGCGGTGGTACTCCTGCCCACGCGCCAGTTCTCGATAGCGATGCGCCACGGTGAGCACGTGAGCTACCACCTGCTGAACGGTCCAACGAGAGCGCGGCGGGCGCGCCTTCGGGTCCGCGGTCCGGACCAGGTAATCAAACCGGTCCCGCGCCAGACTGATTCGCTCCCGGAGCTCATCTCGGGTGGTGTCGACCAGTCCGACATATGCGGTGCCGTTCATTGCGACCCTCCATACTCCACGGTGGAGTAATAGTTACTCTATTGTGGAGTATTGTCAAGAGATGGCGTCCCGCCCCACGGCTACATCGTTTGCGCTTCTCGGTCTGCTCGGTCTGCAGCCATGGACGGCCTACGAACTCGTCGCACAGACGCGGCGCAGCCTGCACTATTTTTGGCCGCGTTCGGAAGCTCATTTGTACGCAGAACTCAAGCGACTGGTTGATCGTGGACATGCCCGTGCTGAGGTCGTCGCGGGCCGCCGCAGGCAGCGCACTCGCTACACGATCACCCCAGCGGGCCGCGCCGCCCTGGAGGACTGGCTCGGCAGCGAACCGGCCGCACCCACGATCGAGGTCGAAGCGTTGCTGCGCCTGTTGCTGGCTGACCAGGGAACCCTTGCGGACCTGCGCTCGACTTTGGCTGCCACGGCACGCCAGGCCCGCGAATTGCGCGATGGCGCACTCGCGCTTGGCGACGAACTGCTCAGTACCGGAGGTCCATTTCCGCATCGGCTCCACCTCACCGAGCGGGTCGTGGCCCTCTACGGCGAGTTCTTACTGCTCCTCATAGGTTGGTGCGACGAAACGTCACACGATGTCGACACGTGGTCGGACACGCGCGATGTCGGGTTAACCCCTGACGGACGCCTGCGACTGGAACGACTCATCGCCCGAGCCCGCGAAATTTCCTGAGCGCCATACCGAGAATAAGTGGGCGGCGGATGTGCGTTGCAACAGAGGACATCAACAACTGTGGGAGGACAAGATGGCGATTGCCAGCGCACGGGCGGTTCGGTTCGACCGGTACGGAGGGCGCGACGTGTTGTATATCGCAGAGATCGACATACCGTCGCCCGGGCCCGGCGAGGTCGTTGTCGAAGTTCGGGCCGCCGGCATCAATCCCGGCGAAGCCGCGATCCGATCCGGCGCCATGGAGGAAATCTTCCCCACCACGTTTCCGTCCGGAGAGGGTAGCGACCTCGCCGGCGTGGTGACCGACATCGGGCCTGACGTCACCGAATTCGCGGTCGGTGACGAGGTCTTGGGGTTCAGCTTCCGACGAACCAGCCATGCCACCCACACCGCCGTTCCGGTGGATCAGCTGATCCGCAAACCTGCTCAATTGGATTGGGAGGTAGCGGGTTCGCTGTACGTCGTCGGCGCGACGTCGTACGCGGCTGTGCGTGCGGTCGCGCCGCAACCCGGTGAGACGGTCGCCGTTTCCGCCGCCGCCGGTGGGGTGGGCAGCCTCGTGGTGCAGCTGTTGGTGCTTGCCGGAGCGCAAGTTCTCGGCATCGCCGGGCCGGGCAATGCCGACTGGCTGCGCGAGCACGGGGTCACCCCGATCGCGTATGGAGACGGGCTGGCGCAACGATTGCGAGAGGCCGCGCCGAACGGTATCGACGCATTCATCGACCTGTTCGGCCCGGACTACGTCGAACTCGCGGTCGAACTCGGCGTTGCACCCGACCGGATCGACACAATCATCTCGTTTCAAAAGGCGGGTGAAGTTGGGGCCAAGACCGAGGGCAGTGCCGAGGCGTCGACGCGCGAGGTGCTCACCGAGATCGCTGAATTGGTCAGCAGTGGCAAGGTCGATTTCGACATCGCAGCCACCTTCCCGCTCGACCAGGTCAAGGATGCCTATGAAGTACTCGAGCATCGACACACGCACGGCAAAATCGTTCTGGTGCCGACTAGTTCGTCGTGACCAGTGCGGGTGCTACCGCGCAATCACCGAAACCGGCATCCGCGCCACGTAGGCGTCAGCACGGTCTTGCGCGCTCATGGTGACTGATGCGTTCCACAGGTCGGCCAAGCGCCGACCAAAGTGCCGAAGTGCTTGGGCCTGCAGCTTTGTCTTGGTGTTCATTGGTGTACTCCTGACGGGAAGCCCGATCGGATCGGGACATGGATTTGGGATACGGACACTCGTCTGGACTAGGCATCTCGCCCTCACCTCCTCTCGGCCAGGACACACGGGGGTGTCACCACATCCACCTGAACGAAAGAGGTAGTGCCCGACGGGGATAGCCGTCGAACGCACCCCTCTCGTCGGAGCTTTGGCACTGCACGGCGTATCCGGTCAATCGGAAGCCACTTGGGCTCAACCCTTAAGCCGGGAAGAGCTGTCCTGACCCGGGGCGTCTTTCGACGTTCGGGGTCAGTGGCCTGTGTCCGTGCAGACGCCTCACCTACCGAGGTGCTTGCAGACGTCCATGTTTGCATCGCGATCGAAGCACGTCAAACCGGCTATTCGTAAAGCGGCTCGGTGAGCGGCCTACTGTCGTAAGCATGGCCAATACATTGCAGGACCCCAGGGTCGCCTCGACGCTCGACCGGATGTACACCGCCGCCAAGGACCAGATGTCGCTGTTACGGGACAGGCAAGGCGAATTCAACCGGCCGATGACGGTGCAGGAACGTTCGGAGGCGATGAGCGAGTTCTACATCCCGGTGACCCCCGAAGCCGGTCAGCTGCTCTACTCGCTGGTACGCGCAACCCGCCCGGAAACGGTGGTCGAATTCGGGATGTCTTTCGGTATTTCGGCGCTTCACCTGGCGGCCGCGTTGCGCGACAACGGCACCGGTCAAGTGGTCACCACCGAGATCAGCGACACCAAGATCGCTGCGGCGAAGCAGACGTTCGCCGAGACCGGACTGGACGACGTGATCACGATCCTGGAAGGGGATGCGCTTTCTACGCTGGCCGAGTTGGCCGGGCCGGTCAACTTCGTGCTGCTCGACGGATGGAAAGACCTTTATGTGCCGGTCATCCACCTACTGCAGCCGTCGCTGTCGCCGGGGGCGCTGGTCGTCGCCGACAACACCGAGGCCGCCGACACCCGGCCCTATCTCGACTACGTCCGCAGTCCCGACAACGGTTACGTGAGCTTCAACTTCCCCGCCAGAGCGAGCGACAGCATGGAACTCAGCTGTTGGACAGGCAGCTGATTACCGAAGGGACTCCTCCAGCCACGGCAACAGCCATTTGACCCCTTCCGGGGTGAGGTGGACTCCGTCGCTGCGGACCTTGATGCCGTCGACCTTCGCGGTGTAAACGCCATCCGGGTCCAGCTTCTTGTTCAGGTCAACGATCCCGACGTTCGGACGCTGGCCAATCGCGTTGCGCAGCATGGTGTTCCATTGATTGACCCGATCCGGTTGGTCCTCGGGATACAAGCGACCGTCCGGTTTCTCACCGCCCCGGCTGTAGGGCACGGTGGCGACCATCACCCGAACACCGGTCGAGCCAACGATATCCAGCGCGCGATGCAACTCGAAGTTGAGGTACGCGTCGAATGTCGGGTCGCCGATGTGTGTCCATTTGCCTTCGTTGACCCGGTCAACCGTCTCCCACCGGCCGATGACCAGGAGTGCGACGTCGGGTCGGTCTCCGCTGATCTGCGTCGACCAACGTCCCGGCCAGCTATCGCATTCTGATCGCTGCTCCAGGGTCTGGCCGATGTACTTGTACGGCGTGCCACGCACCAGGCTGCATCCGATGACGGTGTGGTCGACGAACTTGAAGCCGGGTGTCGGCGGCAGGTAGTGCATCATCGTCCACCCGATGGAATCGCCGAATACCGAAACAGTGAATGGCTGGTTGGGATCTCGCGGCCCTGGGGCCGGCACCGGTTGACCCGCTCCCGGCGGTGAGGGCGACACCGCCGCGACGGCTGACAATCCGGGCGGTAGGCCGACCTCGCGCAGTCCCGTGCCAACCGGCACCACCAGGATGGTTGCCGCGGCAGCGCTGGCGACGGTGGCCGCCGCCAACGGCAACAGCGGGACCCGCTGCGGTCGCCAGCGCCGGATGGGTTGTTCGATCGCCCAGTACGAGACGCCCGCCACCGCGATGGTGAGGGCGCAGCGGGCGCCGAACAGTCCGAGTCCGGACCATCCGGTGCGCTCGCCGTTGAGCATGAGAAAGATCGGCCAGTGCCAGAGATAAACGCCGTAGGAGATCGTGCCCAGCCAGACCAGCGGAGGCGAGGCCAACACGCGGGCCACCGCGCCGCGCTGCTCGAGCGCAACCGGGGCGACCACCAGGACCGCGGCAATGGCCACAACGATCAGCAAACCGTGGCGAAACTCGCCAGCGCTGCCCGTCGCAAAGTGGGTGATTGCCGCTAAGGCGGCCAGACCGACGAGCGGTAACATCCGCGCGATCCGTCGCCCCCACCGGCTCCGAATCAGGCACCACCCTCGATTGAGTGCCTGCCAATCCCGCACCAACAGTGCCGATGCCGCTGCACCCACCAGCAATGCCTGCGCACGGGTGTCGGTTCCGAAATAGATCCGATCGCGGGAGGCGTCCGAGGTGAAGACAATCGCGGCCGCGGCCGAAGCCAGCGCGCCGAGGGTGGCGATGACAAAGGCGGCGAACCGAACGTGACCCACGGTGGTCTTACCGAAGTAGCGCTTCGCCCGGGCCGCCAACACCAGGGTCACGGCGATCAGCAGCAGCGGCCAGACGAAGTAGTACTGCTCCTCGACCCCGAGGGACCAGGTGTGCTGGAGCGGAGAGGGAGCGCCCTGGGTGAAATAGTCGGTCTTCTGAGCGACGAACCGCCAGTTGGCCACCCACAGGAACGCGGCGATCGCGTCGCCGCGTAGCCCGTCGAGCGCCTGGTAGGGCAGGAATTCGCGAGCCACCCCCACGCTGAGCACCATCAGCAGCAGCGCCGGCAGCAGACGGCGCCCACGGCGAATCCAGAATCCGGTCAGGTCGATACGACCGGAACGTCCCAGCTCGTCGAGCAATAGTGACGTGATCAGGAACCCGCTGAGCACGAAGAAGATGTCGACACCGATGAACCCGCCACCGACGCCGGGGATGCCACCGTGTCCGACCAGAACCAGCCCAACGGCTATCGCACGAAGACCGTCCAGCGCCGGAATGCCGCTGCTTCGCTCCGACCGATCCCAGACCGCCCGGCGACCGACCCGGCCAACCGGGGCGACCCAGCGCTTCTGCGATGCAGAACGCGCCGGTGCGGGGTTCTTCCCGCCCGGCTCAGCGCTTGCTGTTAGCGCGCCCTGACCACCTTGTCGTCCGGCGCCGTGGTTGATGCCGATACGTCGTTGCCCCTCGGAGTTGATCGGAGCAAGCCTAGATGCGGCGCGGCCGAATCCGGGTCAGGACACGCGGGATAACCGAAGACACACAACGGTTTTGCGAATGTGGTGCAACTTCCGGCCAGCAATGCTGACCCGCCGGAGCGGCGAAACCGTTCCCGTATCCTGGACTGCACGTGAATGCGCACCACGTAGGACAAGGTCGCCACAAGCAGAAGGCAGCTACATGGTCTGGAAGTCCCGGCGTCACAAGACCGGTCCGATCAATGAAACTGCTGCACTCGAGACCATCACTGGCGCACCGAGCGACCAGGCACCGGGTGCAGCCAGGGCTGACGCCGGACCGCCGTGGACTGGACGTGCGCTACTGCTACCGGCAGTGCCGGCAGCGACCACCGCTTCCGGACTGGCCGCGCGTGCCGCCGACGCCGCCCGGACGATGTTCGACATCGAACTAGACTTCACCCCAGGCTCACTGGACCAGGTCGACACAATTCTGAACGGATTCCGCGAACCCGGATCCGACCGCATGGCCGAGTTCATTTTCATCTTCGGCTGCTATCTCGGCGAAGTCATGGTCCGCAACGCCGACTATGTGTGGGTCGACACACCGGCCGACCTCGTCCGGCATCTCGGCGCCCTCACGGTCCACAACCCTGGCACCGGCGCCAACGCGAACCCCATCAACAAAGCCTTCAAGCGCGTCGACTACGGCGAGCCGGACAACCTCACCCACTTCTACCGGGTCTTCACCGCGGAGGACCCGCACCTCGATTAGCCCGCCGGTTCCCCGTTGACCCCGACGTCGACCGGTGCCAGGCCCAACTCTTCGAGCACCTCTTTGGTGTGCGCACCGAGTTCCGGCGCGGGTCCCGCCACATGTCCCGGGGTGCGGGAAAACCACGTCGGCACACCGGGAAAGCGCACCGGTCCGTGCGCAGTGTCGACCGTCTCGAAGAATCCGACGGCCTCGAGTTGCGGGTCGTCCAACAACTCCGCGGGACTGGACAAGGGGGACGCGGGGATCTCCAGCTCGCGCAACAGGTCCAGCCATTCCTGGGTCGTTCGCTGGGCGAATGTTTCGGCCAGCAACCCGTACACGGTGTCGATCTGAAGCGCCCGGCCCTCGAGTGTCGCGTACAAGTCGCTGGTCCAGGCCGGTCGCACGGCATTGATGAACGCAGCCCAGTGCTTGTCGTTATAGATCAGTGCGGCGATGTAACCGTCACTGGTGCGATACGGCCGCCGATTGGGCGCCACCGCGCGCGGATAGATCGCCGGCCCCAGCGGCGGGTCGAACATGGCGCCGTTGACATGTTCGACGAGCATGAACGACGCCATCGCTTCGAACATGCCGACTTCCACCTCCTGGCCTTCCCCGGTGCGTTCGCGGTGGAAGAGCGCCATCGTCGTGGCGTATAGCGCGGTGAGGCCGGCGACCTTGTCGGCCAATATCGTTCCGACGAAATTGGCCTCACCGGTCAACTGCTGCTGAACCGACGGCAACCCGCAGGCGGCCTGAATCGTGTCGTCATAGGCCGGCAGATCCCGGTTCGGCCCACGCCGCCCGTACCCGTAGCAGTTGGTGTACACGATGTTGGGATTGATGGCCGCGACGTCGGCGTAGCTCAACCCGAGCCGGCCGATCGCCTTGGCCCGCATCGAGTGGATGAAAACGTCGGCGCGTTCGATAAGCGAGCGTAGGACGGTCTGGCCGGAATCGGACTTCAAGTCAATGCAGACACCCCGCTTGCCGCGGTTGACGTTGACGAACACCCCGCTCATCCCGGGAGCCGGCCCGACCGAGACGTATCGGGTGTCGTCGCCCTGCGGCGGCTCGATCTTGATGACGTCGGCACCCATGTCCGCCATGATCTGGGTGCAGTACGGACCCATCACCATCGCGGTGAGATCGACGACACGCACACCCGCCAGCGGCCCAGCGCCAGACCCCGAACTAACCACTGCGCGCGTCCTCCCTGGTTGCTCCCGCTGCCGACTCGAAGCTGTAGCGGACGTGCTCGGCATGTCCAGTCGGGACAACCGGAAAGACCAGCGGTGTGTCGAAATTCCGGATGGCGTCGAGCTGTTCGGCGACGTCCTCGATCGTCCACGACAAGCGCTGCACCCCTTGGCTTTCGGCGATCACCGCCCGGGCCACCCTACCCGCAATGGCGATCAGCATCTCGCCGTTGACCGGACAGGACTCGTGCGCCAGCAGGCCGACGACGGGCGCAACCAGATCGGAGCCCATCGGCGGGTAGGCCGAAATGTCCAACCCGGCAGCCATTCTCGTCACCGCAGACGGGACGATGACGTTGCACAGCACGCCTTCGGCCGCGCCTTCTAGTGCAACGACATTGGACAGGCCGACCAGACCGGCCTTCGCCGCGGCATAGTTGGCGACACCGTGGTTGCCGTAAAGACCGCCGATCGACGAGGTCAGGACGACGCGGCCGTAGCCGGCTTCGCACATGAGCGGGAACGCGGGCCGCACCACGTGGAAGGCGCCGCGCAGGTGCACGTCGAGGACGGCGTCGAAGTCCTCGTAACTCATCTCTTTCAGGGACCCGCGCCGCACGATGCCGGCATTGTGGATCAGGATGTCGATCCGTCCGAAGCGGTCGAGGGCCGAGGTGATAATCGCCTGTCCCCCAATAGCGGTGCTCACCGACTCGACGGACGCGACCGCTTCCCCGCCGGCGGCCTCGATCTCGGCCACCACCTCTTGGGCCGGCGAAGTACTCACACCCGTGCCGGTCAGCGTGGCGCCGGTGTCGTTGACCACGACTTTGGCACCCCGGGTGGCCAGCAGCAGGGCGTACTCTCGCCCCAGTCCCCGTCCGGCGCCGGTGACCACGGCAACTCGATTGTCGAACCTGAGTTCAGTCATCCCGATCCCAGGTCGAGACCATCCAGATCGCCCTTACTGCGCCATTCGGCGAGCAGGTCGCCGAAGGCGTAGAACCCCGGGCCATATGGTTCACCGAGGTGAGACCGGATGCCCTCGCCTTCGGCCGCTCCTCCGCCACCGCCTTCGTTGTTGTAATAGCCTGGCGTGCACTGTGAATCGAACTGACTGGTGTCGATCGCGGTCTCCCGGATCGTGGCGCACCATTGATCCTGCGCGTCCTGGCTGGGCTCGACGGTAGTCGCGCCGCGCGCCAAGGCTTCGGCGATGATGTAGGCGATGTGCTCGCCCTGCAGTTCGTAGTTGGCGGCGATGTTCGCGGAGATGCCCACCTGCGTGAACCCGGTGAAGAACTGGTTGGGAAATCCGCGGCTGGTCATGCCGTGCAGCGTCTTATAGCCGTCGCGCCAGTAGTCGAAAAGCGATAGACCGTCACGACCCTCGATCGCTTCGAGGGAGTACCTGCGGCTGATCTCCGTGGTGATCTCAAAACCGCTGGCGTAGATGATGCAGTCGACCTCGTACTCGATCCCGTTGGCCACCAGTCCCTTTGCTGTCGCCCGCTCGACACCTTTGGACGACGAGACGTCGACCAGCGTCACATTGGGGCGGTTGAAGGTCGGCAGGTAGTCGTCGTTGGTGCAGGGTCGCTTGCACAGGAGGTTGTAGTACGGCTTGAGCGATTCGGCAGTCGCAGGATCATCGACGATGTCGTCGATTCGGCGCCGCAGCCGCTCCATGACTTTGTAGTCTTCCTCCTCGCGGATTTGCATGAACTGCTCCGGTGTCATCGCCGCGGGATCCTCAAGCGCCATGACACGTGCGGCGGTGTTGCGACCAAGCTCGGTCCAGAAGTCGCAGACGTAGTCGGGTTGTCCGGGTGCCATGCCCTCGAACGTCCAGGCGTGGAAGTTGCGCTGCCGCGCCTTCTGCCAGCCGGGCTTTAGCGATTTCACCCATTCGGGGTCGGTCGGCGTGTTGTTTCGCACACCAACCGAGGACGGGGTGCGCTGAAAGACATACAGGTGCGCGGCATGCTCACCCAGGAACGGCACGATCTGGATGGCGGTTGCCCCGGTGCCCACCACCGCGACGCGTTTGTCGCTCAGCTTGTCCAGTCCGCCGGTCGCGTCTCCGCCGGTGTACCCGTAGTCCCAGCGCGACGAATGGAAGCTGTGCCCCTGGAATTCCTTGATCCCGGGAATGCCCGGCAGTTTCGGTCGGTGAAACGGGCCTGACGCCACGACCACGAATCTGGCGCGGATATCGTCGTCGCGGTTGGTGCCGACCCGCCAGCGCTTGATCTCCTCGTCCCAGTGCAAGGCCCGAACCTGGGTGGAGAACAGCGCGGAATCGTAGAGACCGTAATGCTTTCCGATGCGCCGACAGTGCTCGTAGATCTCGGTGCCATCGGCGAACTTCTTGCTCGGAATGAAGTTGAGCTCTTCGAGAAGTGGTATGTAACAATATGATTCGTTGTCACACTGCAGTCCCGGATAGCGGTTCCAGTACCACACGCCACCAAAGTCGCCACCCAGCTCGATGATCCGGACATCCTCCACGCCCGCTTTCTTCAGGTACGCGGCGCACAGTAGACCCCCGAAGCCGCCGCCGAGCACGGCGACGTCGATGTCGGCCGAAATCGGATCGCGGACCAGGTCGGGCGAATGGGGATCGATCTCGTAGAACCCGGAGAAGTCGTCGGACAGTT
>JAVROG010000401.1:0-6330 GCA_032162865.1 Mycobacterium sp.
TGCCCGCAGCATCACCGGAGCGAGGTGTAGCACGGTGATTCGTTCAGCGGGGATGATCCGGATGGCCTCGGTCGCGTCGAACTGCTGCTGCAGCACCACCGTTCCCCCGCGAGCATGCAGGCCGCCGATGATCGCCATCGCCCCGAAGTGAAACATCGGCATGTTGATCAGTCCCCGGTCGGAGCTGCCTGTGCGCATTTCGACGTTCATGCTGAACGCCACTCGTCGCATTTCCGCCTGCCCGTGGATGCAGCATTTCGAGGTGCCGGTGGTCCCGCTGGTGAATAACAGGCAGGCGATGTCGTCCGGGCGGGCAGCGAACGGGAGCTGCGCGCCGTCACCGCCTGCGACGAACTCCTCGAAGTCGACCATGCCGGTGCGAGGAGATCCTCCGATGCATACCAGCAGCGGCGCCGAAGGCAGTTGTGGTCCGAGTTCTGTTATCAGCGAGGCGAATTCGTCGGCGCAGAACACGATCGACGGAGTAACCCTCCTGAGCACGTCCAGCATTTCCCCCGGCGACAGCCGGAAGTTGACGGTCGCCAGGACGATGCCGCTCAGGTGAGTGGCCGCCATCACTTCACCGAACTCAACGCTGTTGCGGCTGAGCACCGCGACGCGGTCCTGCCGTCGCACGCCGGCAGTTGCCATCGCCGACACCAACCGCACGGCACGATCGCGCAACTGGCCATGGGTGACGATCTGCGAACCCAACCGGTAGGCGGGGACGTCCGGGAAACGCACCGCATTGTCGGTGACGACATCGCCGAGAGTCATCTCGAGGTCGTCTCCGGTCACGGCTTTACCGGCTACTCAACAACATCGATCCTGCCACCGGGCCGCCGCCGACCCCGACAGCGACCACCTCCGGCCTCTTGGGCGCCTGCCGGTCGCCGCCCTCGCCCCACATCTGGACGCAGGCTTCGTGCAGGAAGCCCATGCCGTGGAGTCGACCGCCGGATAGTTGACCGCCGCTGGTGTTGATCGGCAGCGGGCCGTCGAGCGCGATCCGTTCGCCGCCCTCGATGAATTCACCGACCTTGCCGTGCTTGCAGAACCCCAAGGCCTCCAGCCACATGACGGTCAGGAAGGAGAAGCCGTCATAGATCTGGGCCATGTCCACGTCGGCGGGCGTCAACGTGGCGTTCTGCCACAGCGTCGCAGCGGAATCATGGGCGGCCATGGTTGTGATGTCCGATCGCTGGTCCCAGGTCGCGCGCTCGAACATGCCGGGCCCGACCGACTCGACGGTCAGGGGGTGGTGCGGCAGGCCGTTGGCGGCGTCGCGACGGGAGACAATGACGGCCGTCGCTCCGTCGCAGGGAGCGTCGCAGTCGTAGAGGCACAACGGCTCCGAGATCATCCTGGCCCCGAGATAGTCGTCCATCGTCATCGGATCGCGGTACACGGCGTCCGGATTGAGCCCGGCGTTGCGCCGGGCGTTGAGCGCGATCCAGCCGAGTTGCTCGCGCGTCAGCCCGAAATCGTGCATGTACCTCTGTGCGGGCATGGCCAGCCAGTTCGTCGCGGATAAGGCGCCGAACGGCGCAACCCATTCCAACTGCGGCGGCAGCTTGCCACCGGTGAACAAGACGGAGGCACGTCCACCGCCTGCCTGCTGCGCGGCCGTGGACTCCCACACCGACCGGAACACCACGACGTGATTGGCCAGCCCTAGGGCGACGGCCATGCACGCTTCGATCGCCGGACCGATCTGGCCGGCGGTCTCCAGCCCGGACATATACCACCGGCTGCGCAGCCCCAGCGCATTACGGACATCCTGGACACTCGCGCCGGAGAAACCCAGATCGGGGACCCCGGGCCCGGGATAGCTCGCGATGCCGTCGACGTCGTCGACCGCGAGTCCCGCGTGTTCGATGGCACGCAACACCGCCTCGAGGGTCAGGTCCAGGCCCGTACGGCCCAGGCGGCGCCCGACCTGTGACTTGCCGGCGCCGGTCAGCACCGCCCTTCCCTCGAACGGGCCCAGTTCGGTGCGGGTAGCCATCAGAAGATGAACCGGGCGATGAGTTCGGCAACGGCGGCGGGTTTGTCCGCGCCGTCGATTTCCACGGTGTGCCGGACGGTCAGGTTGACGGTGTCATCGGCGACCTTCGTGGCGTCGACGAGTTCGGAGCGCACCCGGATGCGACTGCCCGCGGTGACCGCGGCCAGGAACCGCACCTTGTTCAGGCCGTAATTGATGCCCATCTTCGCGTTCTCGACGCGGTAGTTGTCCTTGCTCACGCCGGGGATGAGCGACAGCGTCAGGAATCCGTGCGCAATCGTTGCGCCGTAAGGACTCTCGGCCTTGGCCTTCTCGACATCGACGTGAATCCACTGGTGATCCATCGTCACGTCAGCGAATGCATCGATGCGGCTCTGGTCGATGTCCACCCACCGGC
This sequence comes from Mycobacterium sp., assembly GCA_032162865.1. Taxonomy (GTDB): domain Bacteria; phylum Actinomycetota; class Actinomycetes; order Mycobacteriales; family Mycobacteriaceae; genus Mycobacterium. Next base: position 2,406 of record JAVROG010000401.1, read on the forward strand.
TGACTCCGAGTTCGGCGCCGATCAATGCGATCGCGTCATCGATGGATCCGATCGTCTGCACGGCCACTCCCCTCGCTACCTGGTATACCGCTATCTATTTAACGGTATAGACTGACTGGTGTTCGCCCCGGGCCACCCATCCGGTGTCCCTCTGACAACCCCTGGGAGACACATGGCCACCCCCACGTCCCGCGCAGCGATCGTGGCCGCTGCGCGCACCCCGATCGGAACGGCGCGCAAAGGCACGCTGGCCAATGTTCCAGCGATCGAGTTGGCCAAACCCGTGGTGTTAGCCGTGATCGAACGCTCCGGACTGGAGCCAATCGACTTTGACGATCTCGTGTTGGCCGAGAGCATGCAAGGCGGCGGCGACAGTGCCCGCTACATCGCGGTAGACCTCGGCCTGATCGACATTCCTGGCCTCGCCGTCAACAGGCAGTGCGCATCAAGCCTGTCCGCGATCGCGGTGGGCGCGGGGCAGATCGCGGCCGGAATGAGCCACGCCATCCACGCCGGGGGCATGGAGTCGCTGTCCACCGGTCCGCAAATGCAGAAGCGCAAGCCCTTCACCTCCGGCAAGTCCCCAGAGGATTACGCGCAGTGGTTTCCCGAGTCGCATCCACCTACCGCGGAAGCACCCGCAATGGACATGTCCATCACCGTCGCGCACAACTGCAACCTTCAGTACGGAATCACCCGGGAAGGCCAGGACGAGTGGGCACTGCGCAGCCATCAACGTGCGATCAAGGCCATCGACGCCGGGTCTTTCACCGATGAAATCATCCCCATCCAGGTCCCGCAGGCTGACGGGACAGTGATCACGTTCGCCGAGGACGAGCATCCACGGCGAGGCAGTTCGATGGAGTCGTTGGCCGGGCTGAAGGTGTTGCATCCCGAGATCGAGGGGTTCTCGGTGACAGCAGGCAATTCGTCGGGCATCAACGATGCGGCCGCGGTCGTCGCGCTGGCAGCACCGGACACGGAGCAGAATGTGTTAGCCAGCGTGCTGTCCTGGACACAGGTGGGGGTGGACCCGACCCATACCGGCAGCGGCCCCATCAAGGCCATTCCCAACGCGCTGGCGCTCGCGGGCCGAAAGCTCGAGGACGTCGCGCTGTTCGAGATCAACGAGGCGTTCGCGGCTCAGGCGGTCGCGTGCGCCCGCGAACTCGGACTCGACGAGGAAATCGTGAACGTCTACGGGTCGGGCATCAGCCTGGGTCATCCCATCGCCGCGACCGGAGCGCGCATGGTGACGTCGGCGATATACGAGCTGCGCCGCCGCGGTGGCGGCATTGGCGTGCTCTCGATGTGCGCGGGCGGCGGCATGGGCGCCGCGATGGTCATCGAGGTGGCCTGAACGTGACGAGTCTGATCACTGAGGGACTGTTCCGGGTCGACGGCGAGCGAGCGGTGTTGCTCGGATCTCGGCGGCGCAGTACCGGCGTCGTCAAGTTCCCCGCGGAACGCCCGGAGCTGTTCGACGCCAGCCCGGAGACCCAGGCCGACATCGAGCCGCTCGAACTATCCACGGAGGGAACGCTTTACACGTTCACGACGCAGGAGTTCGCCCCGCCGCTGCCATACAAAGGACACCGGGATCCCAAGAAGTTCCGTCCGTACATCGTCGGCTTCGTCGCACTGGAGGACGGGCTGCTGGTGGAGTCACTCATCATCGACGCAGCCGCGGGCGACCTTCAAATCGGCCAACGGATGGTGTCGGCCACCACCACGCTGGAGACCGAGACCGGCGAATCGTTGCTTACCTTCGCCTTCCGTCCGGCCTAGCATCGGCTTGTGACCGACCTCGGCACGCCGTCGTTCGGGCTCCATCCCCTGCACGGCGTGCACGAACCGACCACTGGGAACCCGGTGCGCAGGCCTGGGTCCGCGCGTCGGACCACGTCGATCGACATGACGCGCGATGAAGGATCGCTGGATCCTGTCTATTTGGATGGGCGGGCACGCGATCTGGGGACGACGCCAGACGGCTCGGTGACGGACGTCGCGACGGCAGCCCTCTCGGCCACCATCGAGCTGATCGCACGCGTGGTCCGGCACGTCGAAGTTGACCCGCCCGTCGCGGCGGTAGCCCGGCTGTCAGGTGCACCGGCTATGAGCGGTTTCCGTGCCGCAGCCGACAAGGCGGCCCCCGAGCTACGGCAGGACCGTGACCTGCGCTACACGCTGCTCGACGACGTTCCTGTCGCAACGCTGATCTCCGGTCATGCCCTGTCCGCCTCGGGGGTGCTCGGCATTGTCGCGAAGTCCGGCTACCTCCCCGTGGCCGACCAGTGCGCCGGATTCGCGACCGGCGGGCTGCTGATGACTTCGTTCGAAGCCGGTGATCCGGCCGTGGTGACCGGGCCCGAAGCTCCCGATCTCGACCATGGCGACGACTCGTGGGCGTGGCACCCGATGAAGCCATTGCCGCGCCATGCCATGCGCAGGCGGCGCCGCATCGACGTCTTTGAAGCCAACGGGGACAACCGGATCGGCATCGATGCGATGTTCCGCGATACCTATGTGCGTGCTGACGGAATCGAGACGATCATCCACGAGTACACCTTGGCGGCCGTGGTCGACGCCGGAACCGGCATGATCGTCGAATCTCACGCCACTCCGCGGGTGCTGCCCTGGCAGGAATGCCCCGGTGCGGTGGCCAGCGCCGAGCGGATTTCGGGAATGACGTTGAGCGAACTGCACTTCCGGGTCCGACAGGAACTGTTCGGGACCAGCACGTGCACCCATCTCAACGATCTGCTGCGCAGTGTCGCCGACGCCGAGGTGCTGATCGGCCGGATGGGGGGACAATCACCTTGACTGGGATAGACGTCGCCCCGCTGCTCAACTCTCCAATGGACAGGAGGCGGACGGATGAATGACAACGCTGTCGAGGCATCCAGCGTCTACTACGACCCCTACGATTTCGAGATCGACACCGATCCCTATCCGACGTTCCGTCGACTGCGCGACGACACTCCGCTCTACTACAACGAGAAGTACGACTTCTACGCGTTGAGCCGCTACGACGATGTGAAGCACGCAAGCATCGACTGGCAGACGTTTCGCTCCGGCAGAGGCTCAGTGCTCGAGCTCATCAAAAGCGGTGCACCAATGCCGCCGGGTTTCATCCTTTTCGAGGATCCGCCCGCTCATGACTTGCACCGCAGCCTGCTGGCCCGGGTGTTCACGCCGCGCCGAATCGCGGAGATCGAACCCAAGGTGCGCGCCTTCTGCGCAGCCACACTCGACCCGCTCGTCGAGCAGGGCCGGTTCGATTTCGTCGCCGACTTCGGCTGTGAGGTCCCGATGCGCACCATCGGGATGATGCTCGGTATTCCAGAATCCGATCAGCTGGCACACCGCAGTAGGGTCGACGACGGCATGAAGCTCGCTGACGAAAACGATGTACCCACCGACGGCAATGCGGCGCTACTGAATCTTCTCGACCCGGAGCGATTCGGCTCCTATATCGACTTCCGGGACAAGAACCCGTCGGACGACCTGATGACCGACCTACTCAACGCGACCTACACCGACGAGGACGGCAATGAGCAACGTCTCGACAAACAGACGATCATGACGTACGTCGGCCTGCTCGCCGCTGCCGGTAACGAGACCACGGTGCGGCTCATCGGGTGGGCTGGCAGAGTTCTGGCCGAAAACCCCGATCAGCGCGCCGAACTCGTCGACGATCCGACGCTGCTGCACGGCGCGATTGAGGAACTGTTGCGGTACGAGGCGCCGTCGCCGGTACAGGCCCGCTACGTCGCGCAGGATGTCGAACACTACGGGACCACCGTGGCCGAAGGCAGCGCGATGCTACTGCTCACCGCATCAGCAAACCGAGACGAGCGGGTGTTCCCCAACCCAGATCGTTTCGACATCCACCGAAAGGCACGCAGCCAGCTCGCGTTTGGCT
>JAVROG010000402.1:0-16521 GCA_032162865.1 Mycobacterium sp.
TGTCCGCCAGGGTATTTCGCACCCATCAGCCACCGAATCTCTTCGAGGTGGGGATCGGCGTCCTCCTGCTCGGCGTTTTCCAGCACGCTGGCGCGGCCCTGAAACATCGCGCCCACGAGTTCGGGAAAGCGCTCGTTGCGATCGACCAGGACGGTGCACAGCGGGTTGCGCCGCAGGTTCGCGATTTTTTGCCCGCGGCCGTAGAAGTAGACGTGCCCGGCGGTCCAGGCGAACCACAGCGGAGTGAGGTTGATCCGCTGACCCGGTCCGACCGTCGCTATCCGCATATTCCACGACGACGCCATCAGCTCGTCCAACTCTTCGGTCGTGAGACTGAGCGCTGCGGGTATCCGCGCCATCGCGTTACTTCCTCTATCTGATGCCGGCAATCACATCGATCATGTAGGGGCCAGAATATGGATGCCGGCGGCACCAGGCGACCAGCAGAAGGAGTCCAGGGATGACGTTGCAGATCGTGCTGTTTGTCTTGGGGTTGATTGCCGCAGGCGTAGCGGCGCTGCTGTGGAGGTTCGCCGGCAGCGACAAAGGGCGCGGCCGGGGCAAACGGGTCACGTTGGTCGCGCTGGCAGTGGCGCTGCTGTCGTTCGTGTTCGGCTGCTTCACCATCGTCGGGACACGCCAGCTCGCGATCGTCACCACCTTCGGCCGACCTACCGGGGTCAGCCTGAACAACGGCTTTCACGCCAAATGGCCCTGGCAGATGACCCACCAGATGGACGGCGCCATTCAGATCGACAAATACGTCAAGGAAAGCAACCACGACGAGCGGATCATGGTCCGGCTGGGAAATCAGTCCACCGCGTGGGCCGATGTCAGCATCCGCTGGCAATTGAAGCAGCCCGCCGCTCCCGAACTTTTTCAGCAGTACAAGACCTTCGACAATGTGCGGGTCAACCTGATCGAGCGGAATTTGTCGGTCGCCCTCAACGAGGTGTTCGCCGCTTTCAACCCGCTGGACCCGCAGAACCTCGACGTCTCCCCGCTGCCCAACCTCGCCAAACGCGCCGCGGACATCATGCGCAAGGATGTCGGCGGCCAGGTCGACATCTTCGACATCAACGTGCCGACCATCCAGTACGACCAGGGCACCGAGGACAAGATCAACCAGCTTAATCAGCAGCGTGCCCAGACCTCGATCGCGGTGGAGTCCCAGCGCACGGCCGAGGCTCAGGCGAAGGCGAATGAGATTTTGTCCCGCTCGATCAGCAACGACCCCAACGTGGTGGTGCAGAACTGCATCACCGCCGCGATCAATAAGGGGATCAGCCCGCTGGGTTGTTGGCCGGGCACCTCGGCGATGCCCACCATTCCTGTCCCCGGACGGTAGCCGTGGACATCCCGTTCACCAACCCAGTGCCCGGCCGCTGGGATCTTCGGAGAGCCCTGAGGAGGGGCTCGAGAAGGAGTGCACGCACGTACGACCTCATTGACGAGGTCGACGACGAGGACATCGAAGACCTTGAAGCCGTCGACCCTGGCGAACTGCCCTCCGCCGATCCAGCCCTGCTGCTGCAGAAGATGGAGAGCAGGCTCCTCCGCAACCACCTGGCCCACGCCGACGTGTTGAGCAGCGAGGAACTGCGCAAACTGCGCTACGTCCTCAACTTCGCCCGACTCGCCGACTTCGAACCCGGAGCGGCGGGTCCTGGCGGCGCCCGCGGACGTGGGGACATCTCGGTGGGCGCGGAGATCGGGCCGTGGCGCTCCAGGGTCGTCGACACCCTGTTCGGGCCGTTGCGCGAGGAGTCGGATGCGGTCAAGGCGTTGACCACGGCTCGAGATGCGCTGTCCCGCTTGAGCGACGATCAGGACGACCAGCGACGCGTGCTCATCGAGCGCCATCGCAATGATTTCTCCGCCGCCGAACTCGACGCCGAGGTCGGCTACAAGAAACTCGTCACAATCCTGGGCGGCGGTGGGGGCGCCGGCTTTGTCTACATCGGCGGCATGCAACGTTTGCTGGAAGCCGGCCAGCTGCCCGACTACATGATCGGCTCGTCCTTCGGGTCGATCATGGGCAGCCTGGTGGCTCGCGAACTGCCGGTGCCGATTGAGGAGTACGTGGCGTGGGCCAACACGGTGTCCTATCGGGCCATTCTTGCGCCGGAGCGGCTGCGCCGCCGCCACGGCATGGCGGGCCTGTTCGCGCTGCGCTTCGACCAGTTCGCCCACGCCCTGCTCAGCCGTGCGGACGGGGAGCGCATGCGCATGTCGGATCTCGCCATCCCGTTCGACGTCGTGGTCGCCGGTGTGCGCCGGCAACCGTACGCCGCGTTGCCGTCCAGGTTCCGCCGCCCTGAGCTGGCGGCGTTGCAGCTGAGATCAGTCCCGTTCCGTCCCATCGGAATTGGGCCGCTGGTGGCGGCACGCATGTGGCAGGTCTCCGCGTTCATCGACTTGCGGGTGGTCAAGCCGATCGTCGTCACCGGTGACGATCCCGCGCTCGACTTCGACGTCCTCGATGCGGCGTCGTTCTCATCGGCGATCCCCGGCGTACTGCACCATGAGACAAGCGACGCGCGTATGCATCCACTCCTCGACGACTTGTTCGCCGAACGTAATATCGCGGCGCTCGTCGACGGTGGCGCGGCCAGCAATGTGCCCGTCGAGTTGGCGTGGAAGCGGGTCCGCGATGGCAAGCTCGGCACCCGCAATGCGTGCTACCTGGCCTTTGACTGCTTCCATCCGCAATGGGATTCGCGACACCTGTGGCTGGCGCCCATCCTGCAGGCGATCCAGCTGCAGATGCTGCGTAATCTGCCCTACGCCGACCATCTCGTTCGATTCGAGCCCACCCTGTCGCCGATCAACCTGGCACCCTCCACGTCAGCGATCGAGCGTGCGTGCAGGTGGGGACGCGAGAGCGTCGGCAAAGCCATTCCAGTGACGTCGGCGTTGCTGGAGCCGACGTGGTGGGAAGGCGATGCGCCCGCGGCGCCTGCCTCGGGACCCGAGGAACGCGGGAAGTCGGTGGCGTCTTCAATGAGCTCGGTGATGGCGGCGATTCAGTCGCCGAGCGGTCGCTTCTCCAGCTGGCGCAACCGTCACCTGACCTGAAGCCGCGGCGTGCGCCGACTACGATGACCTCATGGCTGACCCGGTCGGGGGCGCCGACTACAACGCCGGCGAGACGGTTGCGGTACCCAGCTCCGCAAATACGGAGTCGGTGAGTTTGGCGTGGTCGAGCGGTAACGAAGTCCCGGACGTCAGAAACATGCCGGCCAACCCGGATATCCAAGACCGCAACTTCGGCGAAAAGCAGGGCGTAGCCGACGAACCGGCAGACGTCGATGAGACCTGGATGAAGGCGTGGAGCAGGGCCGCCGCGGTACTGCTGACCTGTCTCGCCCTGGCGATCGTGATCGTGGTGGTCGGTTGGGTGATGAGCAGCAAAGCTCCCGACAACGCATCCGCGCCGGGAACGACGGTTGCGTCGGTGCGAACGACAGCGCCGACGGCTACGACCATCGATTCGACTCCCGATCAGGACAACAACTACATCGCGGCTCTCAACGACAAGGGCATCGAGTTCTCCAATCCGTCGGTTGCCGTCTCGAACGGCAAGGCGGCGTGTCAGAGCTTCGCAGCAGGGAAGACGGTGCAACAAATAGCGGCGGAATTCCGCGACGCCAACAAGGATCACCCCGAGTTCGGCGCTCACGCAGAAGCCTTTATCGCGGTCTCCGTCCGGGCCTACTGCCCGCAATACAGCAAGCTGGTCGCCAGCTACTGACCGCCCGCGATCAATCGGTTGCCTGCCTGAACGCGCTCACCAGCTCCGAAAGCACGTCGCTAGCCTGCACAGGATCTGTGGGAAGCGTTCCCGCGAAGCGGATATCGGTAGCCCCATCGGCGACCAGTTGCGGAACCGCTGCGAGTGAACCGGCCACGTCGATGGAGCGATCGGATGCCTTCACCAGCGCTGCGGAACCTTGTACCTGCAGATCGCTGGGATCCCCGCCGGCATCGCTGATTGCCTGCTTCATCGCGGGGACGGCGCCCATGAGGTCGCCGATCGCCGGACCCCATGGGATCCAACGTTTTCCGAACCGGCTCAGCCGTCGCGCGACCGCGGGGTTGACCGTTCCGCTGACCCAGATCGGGATGCCGCCGGGTTGGCGCGGCTTGGGCATCTGATGAATGCCGTCGAAGGACAACTCGGGCGAACTGTAGGTGGCGCGTTGTTGAGTCCACAACGTTTGACACACCTCGAGAGTGTGGTCCAGCAGGCGTCCCCGCCGCTTGAAAGCTAGGCCGGTGGCTTCGTATTCCTCGCGTTGCCAACCGATCCCGACACCGAGGTCCACGCGCCCACCCGACAACACGTCCATGGTCGCCAACTGCTTGGCCAGCACGGCGGGACGCCTCAACGCGGCGAGCAGAACACCGGTGCCCAGACGGATGCGTGTGGTCGTCGCGGCCACCGCAGTCAAAAACACCAGTGGTTCCAGCCAATCGCCGTCGGGCCCTGTCGGTTGTCTGCCCCCGGCGGTTCCCCCTGCCGCCGGGTTGCCGTAGGCGTCGAGGTTCTCGCCGAAGACGACGTGGTCGGAGACCACCACCCGGTCGACCCCGGCGGCATCCATGGCGCGAGCCGTCTGCAGGATCGCGTTCCAGTCTTCGTCGGGTTGGTTGCTGTAGGAGCGCAGATACAGCGAGAGTTTCGGACGATCCGTCATGTACCCAGCCTTCGTCTAGTGAGATGCCCTCAGGGCGCGACCACCATCGTCTCGAGTGCCGCGACCAGTTTGTCCGGCCGAGCGAAAAACGGGCAATGCCCCCCGTCCATGGTGATGACGGCGGCGCCCAGCCGGTCCTGTGCCACTCGCCGGGACCAGTCCCCGCCGACTGCACGGTCGTCGTTCATCAGAATGTACGTCGAGGGCGTGTCCGGCCACCGATCGATCGGACATTGCTCGACGAAGACGGTGAGTGCCTGGTCGCGGAGTTCGCGAAATGCCTTACTTACCAACGCCTCCGGGCAATCGTGATAGAAGTTATCCCGCACCGATTCGAAAGTCAGCCCGAACGGTCCGTCGCCAGTCATGGCGCCGGCCGCGAAGATGATGGCGTCGGGGTTGTCCGCGAGGTGGTCAGCGAACACCCGCCCGGGTTCCGGGACCAAGGCGGCGAGGAAGACCATGCGGCGCACGTCCCGCAGTGTCGCGACGACGGGAACGCACAACCCCGCGAGGGAGTGGCCCACTACCAGAACGTCGTCGGAGTCACCCGCCTCGGCGTCAATCGCACTGATGGCCACGCGTGCCCAATCCCGCGCTCCGGCCGCAGCGTCGTCGACCGGCAGGTCCGGAGCGACGACATCGATGCCGCGCGCCTCGAGCCCAGCCGCGACAAGGTCCCAGGATGAGCCCCAATGCCGCCATGGAGCAGTGCGACCAGTGTCAACGCGCTGCGACCTCCTTGAGAACAAACCGCGACCGTACCGCACGCGGACCCTGACAACGGCGCGAGAATGCCAATTCTCATATGGGAGAATACCCGTGATGCATGCCGTCATGAACCAAACCGTCCCCCAGGCGGTTCCCACAGCTGCCGGTACCACCAATATTGTTGCCGAAGATTATCGGCCACCTCGAAAGGGCGAATGACGTGAGCAGTCCACAACACGACCTGGCAGGAATGCGGACGTTGGTCATCGGCGCGTCCTCCGGCATCGGCCAGGCCTTCGCCATTGCGGCGCATGCGCGGGGTGCGCGTCTCGCCCTGGCCGCACGGCGTATCGATCTGTTGACGAACGCCGCCGAGTCCCTGGGTGGCACAGCCCACGAGCTTGACGTGTCGAACACCTCGTCGATAAAACCCGTCATCGAGGAAGTCGCCGCCATCCTCGGTGGCTTCGATGCGGTGATCTTCACCAGCGCCGTAGCTCCCTTTGCTCACGTCGAGGACACCGATGTGACCACGTGGATGCACGCATTCGTCGTGAATGCGGTGGCAGCCTCACAGATATTGCAGGCGGCGTTGCCGCATCTCTCCGAGAACGCGGTCATCCTGATCGCCTCCTGCCACGACGTCGGCCGGCCGCGGGCCGGGGTCGCGGCTTACAACTCCAGCAAAGCCGCGCTCGACGAGATTCTGCACTCATGGCGGGAGGAACATCCCGAATTGTCAATCATCCGGGCCAGCATCGGACCGACGAAGGATACCGAGATCCTGCGCGGGGCCGATCGGGATCTCCTCGCGGAGTTGTACCGCGCATGGGTGCAGAACGGTCAGATACCGCAACAGATGTCTGCCTTGAGCGACGTCGCGAACACACTGGTGTCGCTGGTCGAAGCGGCTCGCAATAATCCGACCGTGGTCACCGACGTGGTCCACCTGGCGCCCCGACATTCCGCTCCCGCTCGCTCAAAGCAGGTTTGACCGTGGATCTTGGACTCGCCGGAACCGCAGTCGTCACCGGGTCAAGCAAGGGCATGGGACTCGCCATCACCGTCAATTTCTTGCGACAGGGCGGCGTCATAAGCTGACGCTCCCGAGTAACACTCCGCCAAGGATTTAATCGTTGATCCGATGCTCAGAGGATCGGGGCCCGTGGCTACGGACTCTATTCGGTTTCCCTACTTGGGCGATCTCGCGAAGGAGTGGTTTTGCCGCGGAACGGATTTCGCGAATCGTCATGGCTCGCAGGGGATGTATGGCGAGAAGGAGGGCGATGCGGTCGTCTGCATCAAGTACCGGTGCCGAAATTGTGGCGACTGGGTGTGCGCCGCGGGTGCTGTCGTCCGGCATCGAGTTGGCCGAGGCGAATTCCACCCGCAACTGATCGATGACGGAACGCAGGTTGTGCGGGATCGCGTCTCCGGAGAGCGTTCCAATTGCCTGGGCCGCCTGGCTCAACGCAGGTGTCATCCAGTCGACGTCGTAACCGCGTTCGCGCGTGCGGGTCAACAAGGTGCGCAGACGCTGTTGCAGACGCGCGTCGCCGGCGGCCCCGCGGGCAATCCAGGCTTCCTGCTCGTCCGCTGCATCCCAGGCGGCAAAGGCGATCCCGAACGGCGGCGCGTACGGGATCCGCTGGTTGGGAAGCGCTGTGATGGAGGAGCTCTTGTCATTCTCGAAAGCGGTGATAACGAGTTCGTCCCCGCTGCGCTCCAGCACCGAAGCCGGCATGCCGGTCATGTCAGCGAGTCGCTGAACGGCATCGCGCGCCGTTGCGGCCAACGGACGGGCGATGTCGAGGTGAGCGGCCATAAGCGTCAATGCCGGTCCCAGGGCGAACTGCTTGGTCACCGGATCACGCCTTACCCAGCCCCGGTCCGACAGTGTCTTGAGGATGGAATGCGCAGTTGCCTGGGACAGTTCCAGCTCGCGCACCACATCCGAGAATCGCGTGCCCTGAGTGGCTCGCGTGCCGAGCAATTCGACGACATCGAGAACTCGTGCGGTCGGCGCCGAACTTGCTCCGCGCACCCTTGACTCCCTTCCACCAGCAACCTACGGTCGAGTCATAAGCCAGAGAACAATATCTCGAATATTAGAGAAAAGTGTAGAGGACGTGAAGCGGTGCGTGCAGTCGTATTACGTGACGGCCGACTGATCGTTCGTGAGACCGCCGATCCCATTGCCGGGCAAGGTGATCTTCTGCTGAAGTCGCTCAGCACAGCGATCTGCGCCTCCGACGTCCATTTCATGGACCACCCCGAACTTGCCATCGATGACCCGACCGGCCGCTCGCTGTACGACCCCGACCGCGACATCGTCATGGGCCATGAGTTCGTCGGCGAGGTCGTTGGCCACGGGCCTGGGTGTAGCGACGCATTCCCAATCGGAGCGCGCGTCACGTCGATGCCGATCCGGTTGGTAGACGGTGGCGCCGGTGGCTTGCGGATCATCGGACAGCACCCCGAGGCTCAAGGGAGTTTTGGGGAACTGCTGGTCGTCCCCGAAGCCACGGCGAGAGTCGTGCAGGGCACCGTATCCAACGACGCCATCGCCGTCGTCGACGCCTTTGCCGTTGGCGAGTATTACGTCCGCGTTGCCGCGGTTCAGCCAGGCGAGATACCAATTGTCGTCGGTGCGGGAGCCATCGGTTTGTCGGCGGTGGCGGCGCTGTCCGCTCGTGGCATCGAGCCGATCATTGTGTCTGATTACAACGCGGAACGCCGCGAACTCGCCCGCACCGGCTTCGGCGCGCACGTACTGGTCAATCCCGCCGAGCGGTCGGTCTTCGACGTGTTCCGCGAAGTGCGAGCCGAACACAAGTTGAGCGGAACGGCGGTGGTGTTCGAATGCGTCGGAGCGCCCGGTCTCATCAATAACATCGTCAAGGAGGCGGACTTCTACACCCGCATTTACTGCGCCGGCGGGTGGTACACCGGTGACACGCTGGACATCACCGAGGCCACGCGCCAAGGGTTGACCCTGCGGTTTGGCGGCGGCCCGATGCCAGAGGACTGGTACGGAGTACTCGACGCGGTGGTCGAAGGACGCCTTGACCCGATGCCCAGCGTCGGCAGAATCATCGGCCTCGACGAGGTTCCCCAGGCGATCGAGCAGGCCCGCCGGTCAGAGGGACCGCCCCGCATCGTGGTTCATCCGAATGGAGCTGTTGCATGAGCGATCGAGACGAGATCGTCGAGCTGACCCATCGTTACGCTACCGCCATCGACAGCCGCCAATATTCGCTTCTTGCAACAGTATTCACCGAGGACGCCGAGCTGGACTACGGTGTGGTCGGGCAGTGGACTGGGGCTGCCGAGGTGACACAGTTCATGGAGACGGTCCATGTCGGTGCGACGCACACGCTGCACCGCATGACCAACCAGGTGATCGCACTGGATGGTGATTCCGGGACGGTTCGTACCTACGTTGACGCCCTGATCCTGTTCGAGGGTGGCGGCGCCAACCCCACCGGTTACTACGACGATCACGTCGTGCGCACCGATGATGGCTGGCGAATCGCGCGCCGCACGTACACCTCGGTTCGATTGGTCGCGGTGCCAGCACAATGACCGACTTCGCGGGCACGTATGGGCCATGGGGGATAGTCGTTGGCGCTTCCGACGGCTGTGGGGCGGTGTTCGCCGAGCGACTCGCGAGTGAAGGCGTGAACGTCGTTCTTGTCGCTCGTCGCCAACATGTGCTCGATGAGGTGGCCGAGGGCATTCGCGAGCGCACCGGTGTCGAGACGCGGACGCTCGCCATAGACCTGACCAACGCTGAGGCGTCGAAAACCATCTTCGCTGCCACAGCTGACATCGATATCGGCATGCTGGTCTACTGCGCAGGTGGTGATCCGAATTACCAACCCTTCCTTGCGAATCCGGTATCGGCGGCGGAAGCACTGTTGCAGCGCAATTGCCTGGTGATGATGCAGCTGTGTCACCACTTCGCAGGTCCCATGGTCGAGCGGGGTCGAGGCGGCATCGTTAACTTCACGTCGGGAGCCGCGCTGGCCGGCGGCCGGAACATGGTGGCCTACGGGGGAAGCAAGGCCTTCGACATGGTGTTCACCGAGGGTTTGTGGACGGAGTTGCACGACAAGGGTGTTGATGTGCTCTGTCTCGTCCTTGGCATGACCGACACACCGGCGTTGCGGCAGTTGGAGTTCGAGCGTGGGCGCCTCTCATCGCTCGACGAGGTCCCCGAGGGTGCGGTCACCGCCGCGAGCGTCGTGGACGAGGCGTTCGCCAATCTGCGCAACGGACCGACGATCGCTAGCGGCGATGACGTCCGCATGGGTCTCGAACTCTTCAAGTCCATGTCACGCAACGAGGTAGTCCGGCTGATCATGCAGGTGAGTACCGACGTCATGGGTTCAGATGCGCGGCAAGGCAATTAGGCGGTGGGCTGAGTCGTTGGCGGCCGAGATCGCACCGCATGGCTTGGGCGTCACGATTCTGCTCGCTGGCACCTACAGCACCGAACTTATTGGCGATGGTGCGGCGGTGTACCGCGATGACTCAGGCCCCTACGGGCTGCAGCATCCGCGGATGGAAAAGCGCGGTCGGAAACCGGCCTGCAGGGTTGCGACCGTGGCAATGGCGAAAATCAGGTAGCCGGTGACGAAAAGCCCCCAGCCCACCCGACTCGGCCACGGTGACGCCGTTTTTTGGGGTTCGGCAGCCAAAGTTTCGGTCACGTGTCGCCTCTCCGAACGAACGCAGCGATCGAAGCCAGGTCGTACAGACCGGGTTCGGCTGCCAGGACCGCTGGGATCGCATTGATCGCGTGCATGGCCGTGGCCAGACAGCCCTGTGCGGAGTGGTCTTCACCGTGTGAGCCGATGACGAGATGGAGCCTCATGTTCGGCTCGCCCTCGAAGGTGACCTCGTACCCGATCTCGGTCGGCCAATCCGGGGCGAGATCGTCGGCCATCCGCGTCAAATGCTCTACCGCCAGAGTGGTTTCGCCGCAGTCGACCACGACGCCGAACCGCATGGCGCCGACGGTGCCTGCCGGTATCTCCCCCGCTGCGACCGACAAAGCCCGTGGCGTCGTGGCCACCTCGCGGAATCCCTCGACCGACCGGATCTCGAGGCCGAGTGCCTGCGTGAGTACCGTGGCGGATCCGATCCAGGCGCTCGCCGCGTAGTCCTTATTGGTCAGCGAGGGTGTTGTGTCGTCGGGTGCATGGCCGAAACCCATTGCGTTGAAGACCAGGTCGTGGCTGGCGTAGGTCGAGTAGTTCAACACCTCCCGGACAGTGATGCGGCCGGTCCGCTGGGTAAGCCGGGACAGCACCGGCGCCAGTGACTCACCGACGAATCCCGGGAACAGACCAAGTCCGAGAAACGACGAATTTCCCTGGCGGCAAGCGGCTTCGATCCCGTCGGCGAGGGAATCGTGTAAGGACCGCGGATGAATGAACCGGCTTCCGGTCGCAATCACGTTCTTGCCCGACGCCAGCAGATCGCAGACATCCGCGAAGCAGCCCAGAGTATCCGTCTCCACCTTGCCCATGTACAGCACAACGTCGGCGTCGGTGTTGATCACCGCGGCACGCTCGTCGGTCGCCGTGACGCCGGCATCGGGCAGTCCGCATAGTGCGCCCGCGTCGAGACCGGTCTTGGCGGGGTCGTACACCCGCACGGCAACGAGTTGCAGATCGGGGCGGCCGATTACGTGGCGCAAAGACATAATCCCGGTGATACCGGTCGCCCACTGTATGACCCGTATAGCGCTCGTCATGGTCCTTGCCTCAGTCCCACACCACGTCAAGGCGCGGCGGCGAGCGGAAAATCACGCCGGTTACATAGGGGACCGGCGCGTCGGGATCCAGTCGCAGGCCGGGCAGTTCGTCGAGCAGCGCATTGAAGATTTTGGTGCTCTCCAGGCGGGCCAGGTGCATGCCCAAGCACACATGCGCGCCGTGGGCGAACCCGATGTGCGGCTTTCGCTCGCGGAAGATGTCGAACGACTCCGGATCGTCCCACCTATTCTCATCGTGGTTGGCGCTACCCAGACTGAGCATCATTGTCGCGCCTTTGGGCACCTGCACCCCACCGATCTCGGTGTCCCTGGTGACCTCCCGCATGAAATTCAACAGCGGTGTCTCCCAACGGATCCCCTCCTCGATTGCCTGGGGCAGCAGACCGCGGTCATTGCGTACCGCATCGAGTTGGTCAGGATGATTCAGCAGACCCAGGGCCAGACTGGCCGTCGATCGCGAGGTGGTTTCCGCACCCGCGGGCAACAGGTTCCGCATGAAGCCGTAGATCTGCTCGTCGGACATCTTCACACCGTTAATCTCGGCCGCAGCCAGAATCGACACCATGTCGTCTGTGGGCGACTTGCGTTTGTCGGCAAGGATTCCGACGAAGTACTCCTTCATCGCCGCGGATGCGCGCATCGCACAGTCCATGTCGGCACGGAAGCCCAGCAGGTCGATCGCCAAGCGATGGAACTGAGGTACGTCGGCTTCCGGCAGCCCGAGGAGAGCGGCGATGACTCGCACCGGAATGGGCATGAAGACCGCGTCGACTAGATCGACGCGCTTGGCGCCCTTGAATTTTCGGATGGTGCTGTCCACCAGCGGGCCGACGAGTTCGGCGTCCCATCGATTCATCGACGAGCGGGCGAACGCGAATTCATGCAACTTGCGGTAAACGGCGTGCTCCGGCTCCTGCATCTCCAGGATGGTCGGCCCCTGCAGCGGCCGCACCACGTCCTCGTAACAGCGCGTGCTGAAGGTGATGTTGTCGGTGAAGATCGCTTTGACAGCGTCGAAGGTGTACGCGGTGAACGTCGGTGGTCCGTCCCCGCTGTTGCCGAGCATGCCCAGCTCCGGCCAGCCGGCGTGCACCGGACTCTGCGCTCGCAGCTCCCGTAGCAATGGATACGGCGACGCGTCACCGTCGGCTCCCATGCCCGCGTTGAACTTCTCCTGCGCGTCCCGAATGCTCTGATCGTTGTCTTCGGCGAATATCGGCTCTACCACGTGACCGCTCCTAACGACGGCAGCAATCCGTTCAACATACACCTTGGTGGTTGCCCACCTACATAGTGTAGGTTGGGTCGGCGAGAGCAAGCTCGGGCCCCGAAAGCCCAGTCAGGAGTGTTCGATTGGTAGTTCGGGTGGCGCAGTGGGCGACCGGTGCCGTCGGGCGCGCGGCATTGCAGGAGCTTGTCGAGAATCCAGATTTTCAACTGGCCGGCGTGCTGGTGTACGACCCGGCCAAAGAGGGACTCGACGCCGGTGAGTTGTGCGGGCTCCCCCCCACCACCGGCGTGCGGGCGACCACGGATAAGGAGGTGATCTTCGGTCTGGGCGCCGACGTCGTGGTGCATGCGGCCAGCAAAGCGCACGCTGTCGAGACCAACGCCGAAGACATCTGTCGCCTGCTCGCGTCCGGGACCAGCGCGATCACCACGACCTCCTACAATCACCTGCCGACCTACGGAGCCGATGTCGAGGCAGCCTTCGCCAAGGCTTGTCAGGAAGGTCAGTCCCGCTTCCACGCTGCGGGTGAGAATCCCGGGTTCATGTTCGAGCGGTTGGTGACAACCATCACCGGGTTGAGCAAGAGCGTCGACCGCATCGATCTCTACGAGGCGGTCGATGTTTCAAGTATCGACAGTCGGCCGATGCTCATCGATCTGATGGGCATGGGTCGCCCTCCCGAAGACGTCAGCGCCGATTCAGTGATCATCAAGAAACTCGACATGGCATATCGGCAGACGCTCAACGCCACCGCCGATGTCCTGGGCATCACGCTGTCCGATATCGCGGTCAGCGTCGAATGCACCACGCTGGACCGCCCCATCGAGGTTGCCGTCGGCACCATAGATCCGGGATTGGTTGTCGGGCAGCGATTCTCCTGGGTCGGCAGCTTTGCGGGCCGTGAACTGCTGGCCATCCACGAGGAGTGGGTGCTCACCCGCGAGCTGCCCCAGTGGGGACTGCAGCCGCTGGCCGCCGACGAGAAGGTGCCCCTCATCCGCGCGGTGATCCGTGGGGTACCGAGCTTCGAGCTGCAGCTCGACGTCGGCTGGGACGAGGTTCCGCCGGGGTTCGACGGCGCCAATCCCGGCCACCTGATGATCGGCATGAGCGCCGTACGCGCCATCCCGTACGTGTTGGCGCAGCCCCCCGGTATCGTCACGGCGCCAGTCTTCGGCGCCATTCAGCTAGGCGGGACCCCCGGCTCGGAGTCCTGACATGCCCGTGCTTGGTGCGGCGTGAAATACATGGTCACTCGCGTCCGGCAGCACCCGTCTTGCCACGAGGTAGTCGACGCCCATCCAGCCTTGCCTGATGTAGCGACCGAACCGCAGGCAGGTGCCAGGCGCACCGCTGGCACTCGGAATCAGCTTGATGTCCTCCATCGCCTCCTTGACGCCCGCGCCGGTCAACGGTCGTGCTCCGGCGAGCGCCCGGACGATCACCGTCGCAACGTCATGGCACAGACAGGGCATGAAGTATGCCGGTCGCCGGCCATAACGCGCTTCGAACCGATCCAGAAACGCCTGACCGACCTCGTTGCGTTCGTCGTAACTATCCAGGCCGATCCAACCCGCGAGTTGCCGCATCCACTCCTCGTCGATGTGAGCCATCTCGAAGGCTGTCGTCGTATACCGGGGCGGATCCCAATCGACTTCTGAGAGAGCGTCATTGAATCCCCAGAGACCGTGCCCGAAACCAACATGGACGACGGCATCAGGATTCGCAGCGCGCAAAGCCTTCACCGCCGAGACCTTGTCGGCCTCGACCTGAGGGATGGCGACCGTCGCGACCAGCGCAAGGCCGGCCTCCGTGTAGGCCCGTTCGGCGTAACCCAGATACTCCTTCCCGATCAACGACGACTCGTGTGCGATCGCGATCCGATGGTGGCCGTCACCGCGCAGCACCGACGCCAGCATGCGCGGCTCCTCTGGCATCGACCCGTTGTTCAGCGCGAAGCACCACTCCCCTAGCGCACCTTCGGAACCCGACAGCGTGATGATTGGCACCTCGGCGGCGCGTTCGACGTGTGGGCGCAAGGGCACCACGTTGTCGGACACGTACGGCCCGAAGATCACCAGACAGCCTTCGTCGACGAGCTCGTCGAAGGCTCGCTCCACGGCTTTGTAGGTGCCGTTGGGCAGCCCGATGGCGTCTCGCTGAACGAACTCCACGGGGCGGTCGAGCAGACCTGTTGCCAGCGCCTCGTCGACCACCAGCACGATCGAGTCCAGAGTGTTGTTCTCGGTGTCCGCCCGCGTCGGATAATCGTTGAGGAGGCCCACTTTCAGTGGGGCCACCGATCCGAACGCACGCTTACCGCCGTCTGCCATAACCTGCAACCTACAGGACGAATGTTGGAGGCTGAATGTTGCTACGATGTTTGCCATGGCGCAGCGTGGCGGGCGGGAAGAAGAGCGCCGAGCCCGCGGCGACCGCACCCGGCAAGACCTCATCGACGCGGGACGCTCGCTGTTCGTCGACCCCGGCTACTTCAACGTCAGCATCGGCGATCTCGTCGAGCGATCCGGCGTCGGTACTCGTGGCGCCTTCTATCACCACTTCAGCGACAAGGCTCAGCTGTTCCGCGCAGTGTTCGAGGAGGTCGAGCGCGACCTGACGCTGCGATCGATAGCACAACCTCCGTCCGGCACCGACGGATGGGAGAGCCTGCAGAGCGGCCTGCACGGTTTCCTCGAGGCCGCCCTGGAACCAGAGGTGCAGCGAGTCATCCTGATCGACGGACCGGTGATCCTCGGTTGGCGCTCCCTGAGGTCCATCGAAGAACGGAACAGCATCGCGATCATCGAGGACATCGTCCGGAAAGCGATGGCCGACCGCAAGATCGACGAACAACCGGTTTCGGAGTTGACCCACATGCTGGTGGCAGCACTGGAGGAAGCGGCACTGTTGATCGCCCATTCGGCCGACCCGGAGCGAGCCAGGGCAGCGGCCGCACGCATCCTCGATCGGATGCTGCTCAACCTTGCACCAGTCACTCCGGTTGCCAGGCGCCGATGACAATGGAAACGATAATTTCCGATGAGCGATTATCGAGACTCTACCTTTCTGATAACGTCGCTCTCGCAGCTAATGGAGGTTCCGTGCAGCCCAACGCAGTGATCCGTGATGTCTGACGATTCTTCAGGGGCCCTCCGGGTCGCCGTCGTCGGGGCATCTAGCGGCTTAGGCCGTTGCATCGCAGTCGGTCTCGCGCAACGCGGTGCGCAAGTCGCGCTGCTCGCACGGCGCCAGGAACGACTCGCCGCCGCCGCTGCCGAAGCTGGCCACGGGGCGGTGCCCATCGTCTGCGACGTGACCGCTGCCGCCTCTTGTCAGCCCGCGATAGCCGAGGCGGTCGGCGCGTTGGGCGGCCTCGACGCCCTCGTCTACACCACCGGCATGGGCGTCCTCGCACCCCTCGCAGACGTCAGCGCCGAGCAATGGGCGCAGCTGTTCGCCACCAACGTCACCGGCGCCTCCCTCGTCACAGCCGCCGCGGCACCGCATCTGGCGGCCTCGGGCGGATCCGCCGTCTACCTCTCTTCGCTGAGCGCGTCCTACACCGCACCGTGGCCGATGTTGGGCTCGTACGCGGTCAGCAAGGCGGCCCTGGACAAGCTGGTAGAAGCCTGGCGGATCGAGCATCCGAACATCGGCTTCACTCGACTCGCGGTGGGCGACAGCGCGGGCGGCGCGGGTGATTCGCAGACAGAGTTCAACAAGGGCTGGGATCCCGCGACCTTCGATACAGCCATCAGGTTCTGGATGGAGCACAAGTTAATGCTGGGCGGCCTCGTGGATGCCGACCATCTGACCGGAGTAGTCGAATCCGTCATCCGTTGCGGCAAGAGTAGTTTCAACCCCTACCTGACCCTGGCTCCCCGAGCGTCCGCCGCTTTGAAGGAACTACGTCAATGGTGAACCACGAATCCCGCCTGCCAAGGAGAAAGCCATGAAATCCAGGGCAGCGGTGCTACACGGCGTCGGCATGGACTGGGAGGTCACCGAAGTCGACCTCGACCCGCCCCATGAGGGCGAGGTGCTCGTCAGGATGGCCTACGCCGGTGTCTGCCATTCCGACATGCACTTCG
>JAVROG010000403.1:0-6336 GCA_032162865.1 Mycobacterium sp.
CAGCATCGGGCCGAAGATCGCGATCAGCACGCCGAAGAACACCACTGACATCGCCCACGCGTTGAGCACGTCGTTGGACCAGTAAGTCTTGGGGTTCCAGGGATTCTTGCCGAGCCGGCGGATCCGCTGCGCCTCGAGGTGAACAGAGGAGCGCGCGCTGCCGATGACGCTGCGGGGCAGAAACTCCCAGAAGGTCTCACCGAATCGGGACGACGCCGGGTCTTCCGGAGTGGAGACGCGCACGTGGTGGCCGCGGTTGTGCTCGATGTAGAAGTGGCCGTACCAGGTCTGCGCCAGGGTGATCTTGGACAGCCAGCGCTCCAGCGAGTCCTTCTTGTGCCCCATCTCGTGCGCGGTGTTGATACCAACGCCGCCGAGCACACCCACTGACAGTGCCACGCCAATCTTGCCGAACCAGCCCAGCCCGCCCTCAAAGCCCAGCCAGCTGAGATTGGACGCGGTGAACAGGTAGGCACCCAGGACCACGCTCAGGTACTGGAACGGGATGTAGATGTAGGTGCAGTAGCGGTAGTACTTGTCGTTCTCCAACCGCTCCATTACCTCGTCGGGCGGGTTCTGACCGTCGGGCCCGAAACGCAGGTCGAGCACCGGCAACAGGATGTACAACAGGATCGGCCCGATCCACAGCGGCACTTGCGCCGCGGTGCGCCAGTCGAGCTGGTTGAGCCCCCAGACGATCGGCAGCATCACGAACAAAGCCGTCGGCGGAATGAGCCCCATCAGCCACAGGTAGCGCTTCCTGTCGCGCCACTGCGCCGCCGGTACTTCCGGGGATGCTCCCGCGATTTCCGTTCTGACTTGTGTGGTCATACGCCAAACCTCCTTGTGTGTGTCTTCCCACTTGAGGTTGGACATTACGGCAGCTAGCGTCTCGTGTCTAGACACAAGAGGCTATTTTGTACACCAAGTTTTCAAATATGGATGATTTGTCTAGGTCGGCTCATCATCTTTTCGGCGGCCCTGGACCGAGTGCCGACGCCCATAAGCGACGTAGATGGCGACCCCGATCAGCAACCAGATGCCGAACCGGACCCACGTCAACGCGGTTAGGTTGAGCATCAGCCAAAGACAGGCGCACACCGAGGCGATCGGTAGGAACGGCACCCATGGCGCCCGAAACCCGCGCGGCAGGTCGGGCCGGTTTCGGCGCAAGACGATGACACCGGCAGAGACGAGCACGAATGCGAACAGCGTGCCGACGTTGACCATTTCTTCGAGCTTGTCGATCGGGAACACCGACGCCGTGGCGGCGATCACCACCGCGACCAGCACGGTGATCCGGACCGGGGTGCCGCGGGAACCGGTCTTGGCCAACCCCCGGGGCAGCAGACCGTCCCGCGCCATGGCGAACAGGACCCGGCACTGGCCGAGCATCAGCACCATCACGACGGTGGTCAGGCCGGCCAGCGCTCCGACGGAAATAATGCCGCTGGCCCAATGGACCCCGTTGGCCTTGAACGCGGTGGCCAGGTTCGCCGAATGGCGGCCCGAGCTCTTGAGCTGCGTGTAGGACACCATGCCGGACAACACCACCGAGACCGCCACATACAGCACGGTGACGACCCCCAGCGACGTCAGAATCCCGCGTGGCACGTCGCGCTGCGGGTTCTTGGTCTCCTCGGCCATGGTGGCCACGATGTCGAACCCGATGAACGCGAAGAACACGATCGACGCGCCCGCCAACACGCCGTACCAGCCATAGTGGCTGCCGCCCGCACCGGTGAGCATCGACAACACCGATTGGTCCAGACCGTTACCGCCATGCTCGGTCTGGGGCTTGGGAATAAACGGCTTGTAGTTCTCGGCCTTGATGTAGAAGGCGCCGACGATCACGACCAGGATGACCACCGACACCTTGATGGCGGTGACCACCGCGGAAAAACGTGACGACAGTTTGGTGCCCAGCGCCAACAGGACCGCAACCAGCGTCACGATCAGCAGCGCCCCCCAGTCGAAATTGAACGATCCGAAGTGGGCGGTGCCGCCGGCGAATCCGAACACCGTGCCCAGGTAGCTGGACCAGCCCTTGGCGACGACGGCCGCGCCGATGGCCAATTCCAGCACCAGGTTCCAGCCGATTATCCAGGCCAGGAACTCGCCGAAGGTGGCGTAGGAGAAGGTGTAGGCGCTGCCGGCTACCGGCAGGGTCGAGGCGAATTCCGCGTAACACAGCGCCGCCAGCGCACAGGTGGCCGCCGCGATCAGAAACGAGATCCAGATGGCCGGGCCGGTGATGTCGCCGGTGGTGGACGCGGTGACGGTGAAGATCCCGGCCCCGATCACCACCGACACGCCGAATACCACCAGGTCCAGCCAGGTGAGCTCCTTGCGGAGCCTGGTACTCGGTTCGTCGGTGTCGGCGATCGATTGTTCGACCGATTTCGTGCGCCAGCGACCGGCCATGCACCTGCTCCTTCTCGTGAGCATCCTTGTGACGGGACAGTACTGGGTACTCTGCGGGGATGGTGGGGAGCACGGAAAACAGAAATCATGCGGTAGTCATCGGTGCCAGCATCGCCGGTTTGTGTGCCGCCCGGGTGCTGTCAGACTTCTATACCCGGGTCACGGTGTACGAGCGTGACGACCTGCCGAGCACACCGACCAACCGCGCCACCGTCCCGCAGGACCGCCATCTCCATCTGTTGATGGCCCGCGGCGCCAACGAATTCGAGAGTCACTTTCCGGGTCTGTTGAAGGACATGGTGGCCGCGGGTGTGCCGATGCTGGAGAACCGGCCGGACTGCATCCATCTAGGTGCGGCGGGCCACGTCCTGGGCACGGGGCACACCCTGCGTGACGAGTTCACCGCCTATGTGCCCAGCCGGCCGCATCTGGAGTGGCAGATCCGGCGCCGGGTTCTCGACATCGACAACGTCGAGATCGTGCAGCGCCACGTCGCGGAGCCGCGTTACGAGTCGGCCCTGCAACGGGTGACCGGCGTGCTGCTGGGTGCTGCCACAGCTGGTGAGGAGCCCGAATTCGTCGCTGCCGACCTGGTCGTCGACGCGGCCGGTCGCGGCACTCGGCTACCGGTGTGGTTGACGCAATGGGGTTACCAACGCCCCCCGGAAGCAACGGTGGACATCGGCATCAACTACGCCACCCAGCAATTCCGGATGCCGGAAGGCTTGATCGCGGAAAAGGTGGTGGTCGCCGGCGCGTCCCATGATCAGTCGCTGGGTCTGGGCATGCTGTATTACGAGGACCGCATCTGGGTGTTGACCACCTTCGGGGTGGCGAACGCCAAACCGCCGCGGACCTTCCCCGAAATGCTGGCACTCGCGAAAGAAATGTTGCCGGACCACTTCAACACGGCGCTGGCACAGGCCGAGCCCGTCGGGGAGCCTGCCTATCACGCTTTCCCGGTCAGCAGATGGCGCCGCTACCACAAGCTGGAGCGCTTCCCGGTCGGGATCGTGCCGCTCGGTGATGCGGTGGCCAGCTTCAACCCCACTTTCGGCCAGGGCATGACGATGACGTCACTGCAAGCCGGACATCTGCGCCGGGCGCTCGAATCCGCTGACGGTGATCCCGAGAACCTCGCCGCCGAACTCAACCGGTTGACCGCCAAGACCACGTTTCCGGTGTGGATGATGAACGCGATCGGCGACGTGACTTTCCACCACGCAGTGGCCGATCCCGAACCGCGGTGGTATCGATCGGCCGGTTCGTTGTTCGACCAGTTCCTCGGCGCGGCGGAGACCAATCCTGTTCTCGGCGAATGGTTTCTGCGTCGGTTCTCGCTGCTCGACAGTCTGTACATGGTCCCGTCGCCGTCGATACTCCGTCGTACCGTCGCCCACAACATGCGGCTGTGGATCCGTGAGAAACGCGAGCAGCGCGGACAACGCAAACAGCGCAGCGCGGTTACAAGCCGACCGTAGCTCGGAACAACTTGGCCGGTTGCTGTGCAGCCAGCCGGATCGGGCCGTCGTCGGCCCCGACCCAGGCAGCGGCGCCGCGGCGCAGCGTCAGCGACCCCGATTTGCCGTGTACGACCAGCGAGCCCTCGACGCACAACAGGATCTGCGGGCCGTCGTGGCGCGATGGCGCGTCGACCTCGTGGCCGAGGTGGTCTCCGTCGATGACCAGCAGCGCCGCCGCGAACTCGTCGGCCGAGGTGTCGTAGACGTACTCCAGGCCCTCGTGGCGCTGAGGCGCCCGCAGCTGCGCCTCGGGAGTGGGATTGAAGTCCAGCACCCGCAACAGCTCGGGGACATCGACGTGCTTGGGGGTGAGACCACCACGTAACACGTTGTCGGAGTTGGCCATTACTTCCAGTGCGAAACCACGCAGGTAGGTGTGCAGGTTGCCGGCCGGCAAGAAAATCGCCTCGCCGGGGGCCAGGGTGATGCGGTTGAGCAACAGCGCCGCCAGCACACCGGCATCGCCGGGATAGCGCTCGCCCAGCTCCAGAACCGTCTTCACCTCGGCGGCGAATTCCGTTGCGCCGGAACTGATGTACTGGATGGCGCCGTCGAGCACGGCGGGCACCAACACATCGATGTCGGGCTGGGGCGCGGTGATCCAGGTGGTGAACAGGGCGCGCAGACCATCCGCATCGGACTGGTCGCTCAGCAGATCGATGAACGGGTCGAGGTCGGAAACCGCCAGTGCCTGCAGCAGCTCTGTGGTGCGCGACGCCTGACGGAAACCGGCCAGTGCCTCGAACGGCTGCACCGCCACCAACAACTCGGGTTTGTGACTCATGTCCCGGTAATTGCGGACCGGCGAGGACACCGGAATGCCCAGTCGCTCTTCGCGTCGGTAGCCCTCGATCGCCTGCGCGGTGCTCGGGTGGGCCTGCAGCGACAAGGGCTCGTCGGCGGCCAGCACCTTGACCAGAAACGGGAGCACGTCGCCGAACCGCGCCCGCGCTCCGGGGCCGAGCTGGCCTTCAGGATCGTCGTTCAACGCGGCCAGCAACGACGTTTCACCGTCCTGCGTCTCCAGCCAGGCCGGGTCAGCGGGATGTGCGCCGAACCAGAGTTCGGCCTCGGGATGCGCGGCCGGCACCGGTCGCCCGGTGAACTCGGCGATAGCGGTGCGGGATCCCCAGGCGTACGTCCGTAACGCTCCGCGTAGCAGGTCCACCTTGTATCTATCCCCGTGTTAATCGCAAGTAAACCGCAGCCATCTCCAGCCGAACGGCCAATACTGCCAGTTGCTGCTCGGCGCGCCCCGCGCCGGCGGGCACCGCGGCCGCAGTTACGCCGCCGTTGGCGGAAGGCAGCTGCGGCACATCCTCGGCCCCCAGCACATAGACGTCGTCGAGCCCGGCCACCCGAGCGGTCACCACAGTCCGCTCGCCGGACAGCGTCAGCGCGAGCACGCGCAGCCGCGCAGCCAGCGGACCGTCGATCTGCTCGTCGTGAAAGAGGGCTTGGGAAGGATCGGCGAATCCGTGAGATCCCTCGCGCAGTGCCGTCACCGCATCGGCCAGGCCGGCGGCGGCCACCGCGTGGTGAGCGATCCGCAACAGCATCGAACTGCCGTGCCGGGCCAGCGCCAGGGTCGCGGCGCTGTCGCCGGCCAGCGCTACCTGGCAGTCGGTCAGGCGGTTGGCCAACGTCTTGGCGGGGTTGGTGAACAGCTCGCGGCCGGCACTGTTGCGCAGCACCTCGGCATCCAGTTCGTCTGCCAGGGCGGCCAGATCGATGCTCAGCCTGGGATCCAAAATTTGCAGAATCGCCAGGCCGGCGGCGAGGTATCGGCACAAGCCGAACTCATCGGGACCCCAAAGACGTGGCGCCAGCACGGACACCCGGCCCGCCGTGGAGTCGCGCAGCGGGCCCGCATACGGCGCCACCACCACCACGCGCGCTCCCCTGCGCACGCCCGTCGCGGCCGCACCCACCAGCGTGGGATCACCGGGATCGTCGCCCGCTACGACCAGCACATCGAGCGGACCGACCCACGGCGGGGCCTCAGTGAGCAGCACAATCGGCTCGGCGGCGGCCGCCGCCAACGTCGAGGCCAGCAGGGCGCCCGCGGTCTCGGCGGTGCCCCGCCCGGCCACCCAGATCAGGCTGCGTACCCGGTCGGCACCGCGCAGCGAATCCAGTTCGCCTTCGTCCAGCGCGGCGGCGACGGCGCGCACCTGCGCGCCGGCCGTCGACGAGGCCCGCAGCAGGCCGTCCCGGTCAGCGGCAATCAGGCCCTCGGCGTCCTCGAGATCGATGGCCCCGACGACGTTCACGGTCCGCCCTCACGCGGGGCCGCCCGGGCGGCGATTTCGGCGCTGACCTGCTTGACCAACGCGTCCACATCCTCGATGCTGCGCCCCTCGACGTTGAGCCGCAACAACGGCTCGGT
>JAVROG010000404.1:0-4025 GCA_032162865.1 Mycobacterium sp.
GACGGTTTCCGTTGGAGCTGATCAATCCCTTTCCCACGCCGACCGAGGCCGACGAGGCGCGCACCGCGGAATTCCTGGGCAGGTTGCGGGAATTCCTCCGGGGCATCGACGGCGGCGTCATCGAACGCGAAGCGCGTATTCCCGACGAATACGTCAAAGGCTTAGCCGAATTGGGCTGTTTCGGCATGAAGATTTCGTCGGAGTACGGCGGCTTGGACATGTCGCAGGTTGCCTACAACCGCGCCCTCATGATGGTGTCGACCGTCCACCCCAGCGTCGGTGCCCTGCTGTCGGCTCACCAGTCGATCGGAGTGCCGGAACCTCTCAAGCTCGCTGGCTCTGAGGAGCAGAAGCGGAAGTACCTGCCACGGTGCGCCGCCGGCGCCGTGTCGGCGTTCCTGCTGACCGAACCGGATGTGGGTTCCGACCCGGCGCGCCTGGGGTCCACTGCCACCCCGGTCGATGACGGGAAGGCATACGAACTCGAGGGCGTGAAACTGTGGACGACCAACGGCGTGGTCGCCGATCTGTTGGTGGTGATGGCGCGGGTTCCCAAGAGCGAGGGACATCGCGGCGGCATCAGTGCCTTTGTCGTCGAGGCCGATTCGCCCGGCATCACCGTCGAGCGGCGTAACCAGTTCATGGGTCTGCGCGGCATCGAGAACGGCGTGACGAGGATGCACCGCGTCCGTGTTCCTGCCGAAAACCTGATCGGCCGCGAGGGTGACGGGCTGCGGATCGCTTTGACCACGCTGAACGTTGGGCGGTTGGCGTTGCCCGCGATGGTGACGGGGTCCGCCAAGTGGTCGCTGAAGATTGCCCGTGAGTGGTCGAGCGAGCGGGTGCAGTGGGGCAGACCAATCGGAAAACACGAAGCGGTCGCCCGCAAAATCGCGTTCATGGCCGCGACCACGTATGCGCTCGACGCGGTGGTCGAGTTGTCCGGTCAGATGGCAGATGAGGGGCGCAACGACATCCGGATCGAGGCGGCGCTGGCCAAGCTGTGGTGCAGCGAGATGGCTTGTGTCATAGCCGATGACCTGATGCAGATCCGCGGCGGGCGGGGCTATGAGACGGCAGAGTCGCTTGCCGCGCGCGGCGAGCGTGCCGCGCCGGTGGAACAGTCCCTGCGCGATCTGCGGATCAACCGCATCTTCGAAGGGGCCAGCGAGATCATGCGGCTGCTCATCGCCCGCGAGGCGGTTGACGCGCACCTCAACGCCGCTGGGGATCTCGCCAAGCCCGACTCCGATTTGCGGCAGAAGGCTGCGGCCGCCGTCGGCGCGAGCGGATTCTACGCAAAGTGGTTGCCGAAGTTGGTATTTGGTGAGGGGCAACGACCCACGGCATACAGTGAGTTCGGCCCGCTGGCCTCGCACCTGCGATTCATCGAGCGCTCCAGCCGCAAGCTGGCCCGCAACACGTTCTACGGGATGGCGCGCTGGCAGGCCAAATTGGAGCAGAAGCAGGGATTCCTCGGGCGCATCGTCGACATTGGCGCCGAACTGTTCGCGATGTCGGCGGTATGTGTGCGGGCCGAGGCGCAACGGGGCGCGGATCCGGTGGTCGGGCCACAGGCCTACGAGTTGGCTGACTTGTTCTGCCAACAAGCAACTCTGCGAGTCGAGGCACTTTTCGCTGCGTTGTGGACCAACACCGACAGCGGCGATGTCCAGCTGACCAACGATGTCCTCGACGGTCGTTATACCTGGCTGGAAGATGGAATCCTTGATCAGTCGGAGGGCACCGGGCCGTGGATCACGCCATGGGAAGCGACAGAGTCCACCCAGGAAAATCTCGCCCGCCGGTATTTGACGGGCTCGCCAACGGCCGAGGCGAAGCTGTAGTCGTCGCGATGCACCGACTGGGGCAGGATTGGTGACATGGCCTCATACGTCGCCGGCAAGGGCGAATTCAACCGCGACACCAACTACATCGCTACCCGCATCACCGCCGACGGAAGCGACGGCTATCCGGTAGAACCGGGCCGGTATCGGCTGATCGTGGCCCGCGCGTGTCCGTGGGCGAACCGAACGATCATCGTGCGGCGGCTGTTGGGCCTGGAACCGGTTCTCTCCATTGGTTTTTGCGGCCCCACTCATGACGAGCGCAGCTGGACGTTCGACCTGGATCCCGGTGGCATCGACCCGGTGCTCAAGATCCCCCGGCTGCAGGACGCCTTCTTCAAACGTGACCCCGACTACCCCAAGGGCATCACCGTCCCAGCCATCGTCGATGTCCCCACCGGCGCGGTGGTCACCAACGATTTCGCGCAGATGACCCTGGACTTCTCCACCGAGTGGACCGCCTACCACCGCGAGGGCGCACCGCAGTTGTACCCCGAGGAGTTGCGGGACGAGATCGACGAGGTGAGCAAAAGGGTGTACACCGAGATCAACAACGGGGTGTACCGCTGTGGCTTCGCCGGATCGCAGGAGTCCTATGAAGCCGCCTACGACCGGCTCTTCGCCGCGCTGGACTGGGTCAGCGATCGGCTGACCACTCAGCGATACCTGGTGGGAGACACCATCACCGAGGCCGATGTACGGCTATTCACCACGTTGGCGCGGTTTGATCCGGTGTACCACGGACACTTCAAGTGCAATCGAGCCAAGCTGTCCGAGATGCCCGTGCTGTGGGCCTACGCCCGCGACCTGTTTCAGACCCCGGGGTTCGGTGATACCACCGACTTCGTCCAGATCAAGCAGCACTACTACCTCGTGCACACCGACATCAACCCCACCGGAATTGTGCCCAAGGGGCCTGAATTGTCCGGCTGGCTGACCCCGCATGACCGGGAAGCGTTGGGCGGCAGGCCGTTTGGCGATGGTACGCCGCCGGGACCGACAGCCGACGGCGAGCGGGTGCCGGCCGGTCACGGGGCTTAGCGGTACTGAGCAGTCCTGGCCAGAGCGTCAGAAGACCAGGCGCACAGACCATTCCGCATGCGGCGCCTCGCGGAGTTCGCCGTTGTCGACCACCAAGGTCAGCAACTGCACCACCACCCCGGTCAGCCGCCCGCGTTGCGGATCGACGGTGGGAATGGTCAGGGCCAGCCTGGAGTTCGGCCGAAAGAAAGTAGTCGCGGTATTCGTCGGGTCTTCGTATATCTGCAGCAACCGCCAAGGAGCGCCTTCAATGTCCTCGGGTACCGACAGCTGTACCGGATAGTCTTCGCTCACATGCAGTTCGCCCTGCGACTGCGGCGTTTGACAGTCGTTCAGATTGAGCACATTGCAGTACAGGTACGGCCCCACCCGGGTGGAGTGGCCATGTGAGTACGCGCTGATCATCGGCAGGTGCGAACCCCGGTGTCGCATCAGCAGCCAGGTCCCGAAGCCGGCTCCTGCCGCCAGTACCACGATCGCCGTGATCAGCACGGCCACACCACGTTTCACTTGGGCATCGCACTCGTGGTTGAAGTCCCGAGGCCCCCACCTTCCTGCTCGACCATAATGGGCCGATTGCCACCGAGGCCGGGGATCAACGAATCGCCTCGGAAGCTGACGATCGTCTGGGCGAGTCCCAGGATCAGCAGGGCACTGACCGCTGTGAAGCCCACCCACAATTCGGTGTAGACAAGCACGCCGACCGCACCGCCCATTACCCAAGCCAACTGCAGCGTCGATTCGGATCGGCCGAAACCCGAGGCGCGCGACTCCTCGGGCAGATCATCCTGCAACGAGGCGTCCAGCGAGGCCTTGGCGATGGCGCTGGATCCCGAGGTGATCAGGGTGGCGACCGCGGCCACGATCCAGCTTCCGGCTATCGCGGCGGCGAGTGCGAGCGCAGTGACCAGCAGGGTGCAGCGCACCACCAGCACCGCCGGCCGACCGAGTTTCAGGCGCGCGCTGGCGAAGTTGCCGGCGAAGTTGCCGATCGCCGCGGCGGTGCCGATCATTCCCAACATGGCCAGCTGCTCCCACCCGTCGGCGTCGTGCGCCTTGGCAACGAACGCCGGATACAGGAATAGGAAACCGACCATGACCTTGATGGTGCAGTTACCCCACAACGAGGTAATGATG
>JAVROG010000405.1:0-4780 GCA_032162865.1 Mycobacterium sp.
ATGTGGGCGCCGCCGAGGCCCGCGAACGCTGCCCCGAGCCGATGGCCCCGTTTGTCCATCCACTTCCGGATTTCGTCGCTGTCGACCGGGCGTGGGTGGTTCGCCAGCAACTCGGCCAGGTCGTACACCTGTGGCTCGTCCGCGGGGTCAGCCGCATGCAGGACGGCGGTGGCTTGCCGCTCGTACCGTCCCTCTCGACTGCTTTCCACGGTGAAGGCCACGACGTCGGGAGCCTCGAAGGTCGCGGTGATCCCGACAGGGGTTACCTCGTCGAGCAGCAGCGAGCGCTCGAAGTGCAGGCCGCGGACTTCGGCCACGTCGCCCAGAACGGTGCGGGCGGCGACGAGTGCCATCTCGCAGTAGGCGGCGCCTGGCAGGGCGGCCGCGTTGCGGATCTCATGATCGGCCAGCCAGGGCAGCGCCTCGGTGCCGACCTCGCCTTGCCACACGTGGCGCTCCGGCTCTTCGGGCAGCCGCACATGCACACCCATCAGGGGATGTGCGGGCACCAGGGCACTGCGCCGCGCGACCGAATCCAGACCGCTGGTCGCCAGGAACAGAGAACGCTGATTCCAGGTGGGTAGCGGCGCGTCCAGCAGCCGTCCGTCTGGGTAGAGCACCGAGAAGTCCACCGCCGCACCGGCCACGTAGAGATCACCTAGTAGTCCGCGGAGGCCATGGGGCAGCGGCTGCTCACGGCGCAGGCCCGCCAGGGCAGCGGCTGAAATGTCCAGGCCGCGAGCGGTCTGGACGACCGCATTCGTCAGCAGCGGATGCGGGGAGAGCTCAGCGAACACCCGGAAACCGTCCTCAAGAGCCGCCTGCACCGCGGCCGCAAAGCGCACGGTGTGGCGCAGGTTGTCGGCCCAGTAGCCGGCGTCGCAGTACGGCTCTTCGCGGGGGTCGAATGAGGTTGCCGAGTAGTAAGGCACGTCTGACTGCAGTGGCTCGATATCGCCCAGCACCTCGTAGAGCTCGTCGAGGATCGGGTCGACCTGGGGGGAGTGCGAGGCCACGTCGACGGCCACCTCGCGGGCCATCACATCGCGCTCCTCCCACGCGGCGACCAAGTCACGCACCGTCTGGGTGTCGCCGCCGATCACGGTCGACTGCGGCGAGGCGACCACTGCCACCACGACGTCGCTGACACCGCGGGCCACCAACTGGGTGATCACTTCCTCAGCAGGCAGTTCGACCGAGGCCATGGCGCCGGCACCGGAGATGCGGGTCATCAGCTTAGAGCGCCGGCAGATCACCTTCACGCCGTCGTCCAGCGACAACGCGCCCGCGACGACGGCTGCGGCGGATTCACCCAGGGAGTGGCCGATTACCGCGCCCGGGTTCGCGCCGTGGGACTTCATGGCGGCGGCCAATGCCACCTGCATGGCGAACAGGGTCGGCTGGACACGGTCGATGCCGGTCACCTTCTCCGGCGCGGTCATCGCCTCGGTCACCGAGAAACCGGACTCCTCGGCAATCAGTGGCTCGATCTCGGCGATCTTGGCGGCGAACACCGGCTCGGTGGCCAGCAGGTCCTTGCCCATCTCGGCCCACTGCGAACCCTGCCCGGAAAACACCCACACGGGTCCCTTGTCGTCCCGCCCGGTTGCTGGCGGATAGGGCGCGTCTCCGCCCGCGACCTCACGTAATGCCGCAGTCAGCTGCGCGCGACTGTCAGCGATGACGGTGGTGCGCACCGCACGGGGAGATCGCCGACGCGACAACGTGTAGGCGAGGTCGGAGATGTCCAGGTCTTCTTGGGCGTCTATCCAGTCTGCGAGCCGACCCGCCGTTTGGCGCAAGCCGTCCTCCGCGCTTGCCGACAACGGGAAAATCAACGCGCCCCGAAGTGCTTCTGAGGCCTTCGTGCAGTCCGGCTCAACGGTCTTGGACATCTGCTGTTTCGGGGCTTGCTCAATCACTGCGTGCACATTGGTGCCCGAGAATCCGTACGACGACACCGCCGCGCGTCGCGGCGTTGCGTCGTCACCTACCGGCCACGGTGTATTCTCTTGTGGCACAAAAAGATTGGTCTCGATTTCGGTGAACTTCTCCGGCAGCTTGGTGAAGTGCAGATTCTGTGGGATTACGCCGTGCTGCACGGCCAGGATCGCTTTGAGCATTCCCAGCGCGCCGGCGGCCGACTGCGTGTGCCCGAAGTTGGTCTTTACCGACGCGAGCGCGCACGGTCCGGTAGTGCCGTAGACCTCGGCCAGGCTCGCGTACTCGATCGGATCACCGATCGGGGTGCCGGTGCCGTGTGCCTCGACCATGCCGACCGTGGTCGGGTCGACGTTGCCCGCGGCCAACGCCGCGCGATATGCCGCGATCTGAGCGGGCAGCGACGGTGTCACGATGTTGACGGTGTGACCGTCCTGGTTGGCGGCCGTACCGCGCACTACGGCCAGAATCCGGTCACCGTCTCGCTGTGCATCTTCGAGGCGCTTGAGTAGCAGCATGACGGCACCCTCGCCGGACACGAAGCCGTCGGCCTTGACGTCGAACGCGTGGCAGTGTCCAGTGGCCGACAACATTCCGATGGCAGAACCCGATGCGGCTTTGCGGGGTTCCAGCGTCACCGAGGCGCCGCCCGCCAGCGCGATGTCGCTTTCGCCGTCGTTCAGGCTTTGGCAGGCCAGGTGGATGGCGGACAGACCGGACGAACACGCGGTATCGACCGTCATCGCCGGACCGCTCAGTCCCATCGCGTACGAGACCCGACCGGACCCCATCGCGAAACTGTTCCCCATATATCCGTACGGGCCGCTCAAGGTGTCAGCGTCGGCGTGCATGAAGAGGTAATCGTCGTGCATCAAGCCCACGAAAACGCCGGTCCGTACGCTGGCCAACGCGTCAAGGGTCAGGCCGCTGTGCTCCATTGCCTCCCAGGAGGTTTGCAGCAACAAGCGGTGTTGCGGGTCCATCTCAGTCGCTTCTCGCTCGGTGATCCCGAAGAACTCGGGGTCGAAGTCGGCGACGTCTTCCAGAAAAGAGCCCCACTTGCAGACGGTCCGGCCTGGCACGCCCGGATCGGGGTCGTAGAACTCCTCGACGTCCCAGCGGTCCGCTGGGACCTCGGTGACAAAGTCATCACCACGTAGCAACGCTTCCCACAACAGCTCAGGGGAGTCGATGCCTCCCGGCAGTCGGCACGCCATACCGATGACGGCAACCGGCGTGACACCTGTCCTGTCCATGGTTGTCTACCTCTCCGTACCCAGTTCAGTCACAATCAGCGGCTCTCGACATCGTCTTGACGATTCCGGCGAACCGCGTCGAGTTTTCGATCAGCGCGCAGGGACGGGTCGCTGCGTCGCAGGCAAGCCACTTGAGCCCGCGCCGAAGCCACCCCCCGAGTTCGTGAAGTGATTCGCAGCGTATCCGGTTTGCGCCGCACACGTGGAAAAATCGTGCGAACGTACCAAAATATTTGGTGGGGAAACGTGTGCCTCAGCGCGGCGCCGCAGCGCCCCGGCTGTTTGATAGCTGGAAGTGCGAACTATCGGTTCACCTGCGCTTTCGTGTCATTGTCTGCAGCCCGGCACGCACGGGACCGGCGCCTCGAAGCATCTTCATGTCGGCGTCTGACCGCGCAGGCCACCGGGCCTGGATACCCACGAGGTGTGGCCGCGGAGTGGGGGCGCATGCTGCCGGGTCAGGGACGTTCCGGCCGGCCCGGGACGATTCGGCGCTCCCGGGCGAGAAGTTACCTTCACACTATTTTTGCGAAACCGCCACGCAGGGTGCGACCACGACATATGATTCGACTCTGGTGTCGCAGCAGTGTGCTATTCGCGGTGCCGGGTGCGATATTGCTACCGGTTCTCTTTGCGGACTGGTATATTTGTGTTGTTCGCAATTCGGGATTTCATCCTCTGCATGAACCGAAGCCCATTCACCAGCCATTTCCCTGTTTACGCCCCCGCTTTTTTGTGGCGGCGGGGACGTAAAACCGAATGGGCTGATGGTTATCGCGCCACCTGAACTGCTGCGTTGGCGAACTGACCCTCGCAGGCCCGCTCGAAAACAGACTTGAGCACCTCGAGATAGCGGGTCACGGACTCCCGGGCAACCGGGTTATTCGGGAAGTTGACCATGATGGAAACCTCGTCGAAAAGCCGGATTACCGAGAAGTAAAGGTAGGCCGGGTTTCTGCCATCGTTGAAGGCCGTTGCATTCGCACCTTTCAGTGCGGTGGCGACAACTGCGGAAAGGGGCGGCAGGCCGGCGTCCATGTAGTTCGTCATGAAGAATTGCGACGAATTCCGCTTGAGCCACGGTGCCAATTCCAGGACACGCTCGTAGGGTACGTTCGCCATGTCGAGGTTATCGTCAAATGACGCCTGAGTGGAGCGGGCGGTTTCCTCGAATGAATTCGGGTCGATCGCAACCTTGTAAGGCACGGCGCCGGTGAACCAGCCCATTGACAGATACTCTTCGGGAGAGTTCCGCTTATCGACCGGCGTCATTCCGTAGTAGGTTTCTTCGCCGGTCAATTCGTAGTGGGCCAGGGCGACGCAGCCGAACAGTCCGCCACTGAATCGGGCCTTCGCGGCCATGCACTTGCCCTCGAACTTCGCTGTTTGCTCCGGAGTCATCAACTTCTCGATGATGATGTCGCCACCGCAGGTCAGCGATTGCTCACCCAGCGGTAATGGGAACTCCGGCAGGCCACCGTTGTTGCTCTCGGCGAAGTCGATCCATTTGCGGACGTCGGGGGAGTCCAACGTCATCTCCCCGGCAGTCTTCGCTTCCCGAATGCAGAAGTTGTCGTGGCTAC
>JAVROG010000406.1:0-4654 GCA_032162865.1 Mycobacterium sp.
CAGCATCGGCGTGTGGAGCAAGCCGGGTACCGGGTCGACGTTCACGTTGTCGATTCCGGCATCCGACCCAGCCACGTCGACCCCGCAGGACAACAGCGAGCAGCCCGAGCAATCGCAACGGCGCGAGAATCGGCCCAACAGGTCGCAACGAGAGGAAGAACTAAGTCGATGACGCGCGTTTACGATCAGGCCGAGCTGAGCGATGAGAAGGAGTGGCGCCAATGACAAGCGTGATGATCGTGGAAGACGAGGAGTCACTGGCCGATCCGCTGGCCTTCCTGCTCCGCAAGGAGGGCTTTGAGGCCACAGTGGTCACCGATGGTCCTGCGGCGCTTGCCGAGTTCGACCGGGCCGGTGCCGACATTGTGCTGCTCGATCTGATGCTGCCAGGCATGTCGGGTACCGATGTGTGCAAGCAGTTGCGTGCGCGCTCGAGCGTGCCGGTGATCATGGTGACCGCACGCGACAGCGAGATCGACAAGGTGGTCGGCTTGGAATTGGGCGCCGACGACTACGTGACCAAGCCCTACTCCGCGCGCGAGTTGATCGCCCGGATCCGGGCGGTGCTGCGCCGCGGCGGTGACGACGACTCCGAAATCAGCGACGGCGTGCTGGAGTCCGGCCGGGTCCGCATGGATGTCGAGCGACACGTTGTCTCGGTCAACGGCGACGCAATTACTTTGCCGCTCAAGGAATTCGATCTGCTGGAGTACCTGATGCGCAACAGCGGACGGGTGCTGACCCGCGGTCAGTTGATCGACCGCGTCTGGGGTGCGGACTACGTAGGTGACACCAAGACGCTCGATGTCCACGTCAAGCGCCTGCGGTCCAAGATCGAGGCCGACCCGGCCAACCCGGTGCACCTGGTAACGGTGCGTGGCCTGGGCTACAAGCTCGAGGGTTAGCCCGTTCGGTACGGCGGATCGGGACGCGCGTTGACGATGTCCGCGTCCCATGTGGTGCGTTGGTCGCTGCTGACTGGTAGCGCTTCCAGCGCATCGCTATCGACGATCGCCTGTATGCACGGCGCGCTGGCGCCCACATAGGTGGTCATCAAATCGATGTCGGTGGCCACGCACCATTGTTGATCGCTGGCCCACCATAGGTTCGCGGTGCGGCCGGGTATCCCGAATGGCTCGGTCGCATCGTCGATCGACCCGGCGATCGCATACATCGGACGATGGGGCAGCTCGATCAGTTCGGCATTCTCGACGTGTATTCCGCCGTAACCGTTCCACAGGGCGTACATCACGCCGTCGACGTGCGAATATTCCCTCAGTACTCGGCGCAGCGCCCCGGTGCTGGGAACGGGTAGCCGACCGATATCCGGTCGACGATCCCACAGCCCCGGCTGGCGATTCAAATCCCACGAGCCAACCAAGGATCCCCATTCCATGGCCGGATGTGCGATGCGATTGTTGGCCTTCGCCACGGTGTGCCAGGAAACGGGGTCATCTATTTGATACGCGGGGTGGAACACTCGCGCATACGCCTCGAATACCATTGGTAGGCAA
The DNA here is from genome assembly GCA_032162865.1 of Mycobacterium sp. Lineage (GTDB taxonomy): Bacteria > Actinomycetota > Actinomycetes > Mycobacteriales > Mycobacteriaceae > Mycobacterium. Next base: position 1,515 of record JAVROG010000406.1, read on the forward strand.
GAAGCGACGTCGTACTGGAACGGGTGTAAGGCGTCCAGAATCCATTGACAGTCGGCACTCATCTCGCGATCTCGGCGGCCACCGCCAGGGCCATCGCCATGATCGACACCTGCGGGTTGACCTCGGGGCAGGTGGGCAGGATCGACGCATCGGCGACCCACACGCCGTCGACGCCGCGCAGCCGACCGGACTCATCGACTGGACAGACTTGCTCGTTGGAGCCGGCGGCTGCGGTCCCGGTCGGGTGGAAGGCGGACAGGTGCAGGTTCCTCGGGTCGGTGCGCGTCAGCACATCGCGCAATTCATCCATCGACTTCACCGTCATCGCACCCGGTAGACCGGTGAGCAGTTCGACCGCGCCGGCGGCGAACAGCAACCGGCCGATGGCTTCCAACGCGACGCGCAGTTTGGCGACGTCGGGCTGGGCGATGTCGTAGCGGACCAGCGTCTCGCCGCGAACCGAATGCACCGAGCCGACGCCCTCGTCGGCCACCATCGCGCCGAACGTGGCGATCTGCGGTGCCCGGTCAAGCCAGCTGAGCAACTCAGCGCCGTAGCCGGGGAACACAATCGAACCCATGCCCGGCGGTGTGGAGGTGGCCTCGATCAACACGCCGTTGGACTCGTGAAATTCATGGACGGCCGCGCTCTGCAGGACGCCGCGCCACGCGTAGACGTCGTCGTCGAAGAGCCCGGCGAGCAGGATTGCCGGGTGCAGCGCCAGGTTGCGACCCAGTCGCGGATGCCCGCCAAGGCCGCTGCGGCGCAACAGCATCGGAGTTTCGGTCGCACCGGCAGCGACGACGACGGTGCTGGCCAGGATGTCGATCACGGTGCCGTCGGGCCGGCGGGCCCGCACGCCACTGGCGCGGCCGTCGCGGTGCAGCACCCGTTCGGCGCGCGCCTGGGAGATGATGTGCGCCCCAGCCGCACAGGCCTGTGGCAGGGCGTTGAGGTGCACACCGAACTTGGCGTTGTGCGGGCAGCCGATGGCGCACTGGCAGCAGCCTTCGCAGCCCGGCGCGTTGCGCGGGATGGGTGCCGCCTGCCAGCCCAGCGAGTTGGCGGCGTTGAGCAGCAGATTGCCGTTGCGGCCCATGATTCCCAGCGGCACCGGCGCGACCTGAAGTGTGCGCTCAACGTCGTCAAGGTGGGCGCCCAGCCGGTCCGGGTCGGCGATGGCCAGGCCGAACTCGTCGCGCCAGCGTCGCTGCACGGCCTGCGGGGGGCGAAAGCAGGTGCCCGAGTTGACCACGGTGGTGCCGCCGACTGCCCGGCCGACGGGCATCACCACCGTCGGCCGTCCCAGCGCGACGGTGGCTCCGGCACCGCGGTACAGGCCGGCGTACCGGTCGATTGGGTGGGTGGTGCGGAACTCCTCGACCGTCCAGCGCCGTCCTTCCTCGAGCACGACGGCGTCAAGGCCGGCCCGGGCCAGGGTGCGGGCCACCATGGCGCCGCCGGCGCCGGATCCGACGATCACCACATCGGCGGTGACGACAGAGGCGCTCTCGGCCGACGGGGTGACGTTCAACGGCGCGTCCGGCCGCGCCACGTAGTCGTTCTGGGCGCGGGACAACAATTCCTGCGCAAAGGTGTCGGCGCCGTTCGCCAAGAGCCCAACGACTTTGATGCCCTCGACGGCCGCACCGGCGTCGGCGCTGAGCCCGGCGATGCGGCGCAGCACCTGTTCACGCTCGGCTGGACCCAGCCGGGCCAGTGACCGGCCGGTGGTGAGGTAGCTTGCTGCCGCCAGCGACAGCAACCCGGCGCGCACCGCCAGCCGCGATGTCGCCGGCATCTGCGACAGATACCGGTCGACGCGTTCGACGAACTCCGTCGGCGTCGGCCCACCATGCTCCCGCGGCAGCAGCGCGGTGCCGAATGAGGCTATCGAGGCGCGGCCGACGCGATCTGTCAGCCGGCTCATGAGTCCGAGGACAGCAGCCGACCGAGTACCCGCCCGAGCTTGAGGAAGAACGGGTAGGTGGCGAAGATGCCCCCGGCGGCGGCGTGCAGTGGCCAGTCGGCGTCTTCGGTCTTGACGCCGAAAAAGCCGCTGTTCCACATGAAGTCGCGGCCGTTCTTGGCGCGGAACGGCCGCCAGAGAAAGCCGAGCCCGGGCACGTTGTTGTAGAGCCCGAACGAGCCCGCGAAAAAGATTCCGAGGATGGCGGCTTCGGCGAGGTCGCGGCGGCGCTGCGGCAGGCCGCGCTCGACGAGCACTCCGGAGGCGACCAGTAGGGGCGGGTCCAGGGCAAAACTCATCGGGGTGTCCTTTCGTTGATGTCGGGTGCCTGGTCGCCACTCGCCTTATCGCTCCGTAGGCCGACTTCGGCGTGACCGGTGCCGAGCACCGACCATTTTCGGTCGCCGACCTCGACGTAGATGTCGGCCTGTTCGGTGTTGGTGCACACACATGTGCCGCCATCGGGATCGGTGTACTGCAGGCTCACGCAACGCTCGGGCGGCTGGTCGACCCGGATCAGCACCTCGCGGCCGCGGATCCGCCCCTCCAGTTGCCAGTGCGCCACGCCGAGGGTTGTCCGCATCCGCAACGAGGGCAAAAGGCTTGCAGGCCAATCTTTTCCGTCGATACGGAGGCGAACGAACGCCAGTGGCGCCAAGCGGTTGAGTCCCGGCTTGTGCGACACCGCGGTGACGGCTTCCAAGACGTCGCCGTCACCGAGGTCGGCGTGGATCCAACCCCATCGCTTGGCGTTGCCGTGCCCGTAGATGTGGGCGACGTTGCCGCGCCAGCGGTCGACGGCCACCGCGGTGTCGTCGATGGTCACCGAGCCGGTGAAATCGGCGGTGGGTGCGAGCACGACTTGAGCGCCGGGCAGCAACTCGCGCTCCCACGCGACGCGGGGAAATGTCCACAGCGGCGCGGCGGTGTCCTTCCAGGACAGGTCCCAGGCGAGCGACTGGGCACGTCCGCTCAGCTGCTCGGGCGCCACCAGCGCGCCGGCCGCCTGGAACCACGCTGGCCCACTCGCGGGCTGGACGGGTTCGGGGCCGAACCGCTCAGTGCGCGGTGGGCCGTCGGGTGGGAACCAGGTCGCCCAGCCGTGGGCGTACGGCGCGCCGGCGGTCGGCGCCACCGTCTCGCAGTGCACCCAGAGTCCGGCGCGGAGGGC
>JAVROG010000407.1:0-8818 GCA_032162865.1 Mycobacterium sp.
GCATCGTCGTGCACATTGGTGCCCGCGTAGCCGGTGCCGCCAACCCGGGCGAGGTACTCGTATCCCGGACAGTCGCCGACCTCCTCGTCGGCTCAAGCCTGAAGCTGACGGACCGCGGACGGAAGAAGTTGAAGGGCGTTGACGGCCGATGGCAGCTCTTCGAAGTCAGCTCCAACTAAAGAAGCGAGATCACGTCTGCCAATAGCCGGGTACCTGCTGTCAACTGAGGTCGTCGGGCACTACCGACCACGATCATGCCTTGCCCGACAGTGGATCCAACACCCCACGCTCATCGATTCCGACCCCGTCGCGCAGGAACTACACGGTCAGCAACGCAGGCCGGTCAGGTTCTGCTGCGACAGCGTCGAGGCGATGAAGCTCTCCAGGATGTCCGTCACGGCCGTCGGCGCCTCCACGTGGGGGAAGTGTCCGACACCCTCGAGCACCTCGAGACGACTGCCCGCCAGCGCATCATGGGCGGCGTAGGCGTGCGCTACGGGAATGACCCGATCGTGATCTCCCCAGATCAGCAGCGTGGGCAGATCGGCCGTGAGATGAAGCTTGTTCAGTGCGCTGACGGCCTGACCCCGGTGATCGACCACTGAGCGCAGCGTCCGCAAGAATGCCTGGCGGCTTGGCGCATCCGACAGCGAGCAGTACGCCTGCCACATCTGACGGGCGCGCGGCGACTGAATGCCCGCCGAGGTCAGCCACGAACCGAGCTTGTTGCCAAGGTTCAGCACCGGTTGCGGCGTGACGACCGGAAGTACAAACTCCGCGCCGGGTGCCGACAGGATCCGCAGCATCGGACTGAGGTCGGGCCCCAGGCCGCCGCTGCCGATGAGAACCAGCCGATCGCAGTAATCCCGGTGCTGGTAAGCGAACTGCAATGCGATGCCGCCGCCAAGGGACTGCCCAATGACCGTTGCCCGTTGCACCCCAAGTTCGTTAAGAAGATCGCGCAGCCATGCCGCGAAAGCGCCCAGCGAGTAGTCGCCGCGCGGTTTTGCGGACTCGCCGTGCCCGAGCAGGTCGGGCGCAATGACACGATATTTCTTGGCCAGCTGCGGAATGACCGCATCCCAGGTGGCCGAACTACCGGCCATCCCATGAATCAGCAACAGGGCGGCGCCTTGGCCGGTATCCCGGTAGGCGATCCGATCTCCGTGCACTTCGAGGTATGTCAACTCGCTCATATGAACCGTTTCATCCAGTCTTGGCGTTCAGACACCCATGTTGGAGGGAGGCGCCCGTCGAACTTGCGCGTCGGCGACATCGAGGCCGTGCCAATTCCTAGGTTACCCACCTACGGCCCCGTAGGTTACCTGCGAGTAATATTGTGGCTGGTCTCACTCTTGGCGGCTAACCCCACCCAACGCACACTCGGGCTGCGCGACGGGTATCGACGAGGCGACCCGCATTCGGACCTCCCGTTTTGATACCTCTCGCGGGACACTCCGATTTCGCGCATAGAGTCAAGTCTGAGTCGCGTTTGAACAAGCGCGCGGCTTGAAGGAGTCCGATGAAAAACACCCTGCTGTCGCGACGCGACCTGGACTTTCTCTTGTTCGAGTGGTTGCGCGTTGGGGAATTGACTAAGCGTGAGCGGTTTTCCGAGCATTCGCGAGAAACCTTCGACGACGTCCTTGATCTCTGCGAGCAACTTGCGACACGTTATTTCGCAACCCACAACAAGAAGGGCGATACGGACGAACCGCACTTCGACGGATCGACCGTGACAGTGATCCCGGAGGTCAAGCAGGCACTGGAAGCGTTCGCCCAGGCCGACCTGATGACGATGAGCGCCGACGAAGCGGTGGGCGGTGCCCAACTGCCCGTGTCCGTCGCCCAGGCGGGCTTCGCGTTCCTCTCGGCCGCCAACGCCAGCACATCGGGGTATCTGATGCTGACGATGGCCAACGCGAACCTGCTGTCCAAGTTCGGCACCGAGGAACAGATCGACATGTTCGTGCGGCCGATGCTGTCCGGCCGCTTCACCGGCACGATGGCACTGTCGGAGACACAGGCGGGATCGTCGCTGGCCGACGTCGTCACCCGAGCCGAGCCCCGCGACGATGGAACCTACCGGCTGTTCGGATCGAAGATGTGGATCTCGGGCGCCGAGCACGAGATGAGCGAGAACATCGTGAATCTTGTGCTGGCCAAGATCCCCGGTGGGCCGGCAGGCACGAAGGGGATCTCGTTGTTCATTGTGCCGAAATTCCTGGTGGGTGACGACGGCGCGGTCGGCGAGCGTAATGACGTCGCCCTTGCCGGCTTGAATCACAAGATGGGACAACGAGGTATCACCAATACGGTGCTGAACTTCGGTGAGGGCAGCTTCACTCCGTGCGGCGAACCGGGTGCCGTGGGCTATCTTGTGGGCGAACCCCACCGCGGGCTGGTTTACATGTTCCACATGATGAATGAGGCCAGGCTGGGCGTCGGGATGGCGGCGGTGTCGCTCGGTTACACCGGATATCTCAAGTCCCTGCAGTATGCACGAGAGCGGCCACAGGGCAGGCCCGTCACCGCCAAGGACCCGTCGGCCCCGCAGGTACCGATCATCGAACACGCGGACGTCAAGCGAATGCTGTTGGCGCAGAAGGCTTATGTCGAGGGCGGCATGGCACTGGCGCTCTATTGCGCCAGGCTGGTCGACTTTATTCATAGCGCCGAGTCCGAGGAAGAGCACGATGATTTGATGCTGCTCCTCGACATACTTACGCCCGTTGCAAAGAGTTGGCCGTCGCAGTGGTGCTTAGAGGCCAACAGCCTCGCGATCCAAGTGCACGGCGGGTATGGCTACACCCGCGAATACGATGTTGAGCAGCACTATCGCGACAATCGGCTCAATGCGATTCACGAGGGCACTCACGGAATTCAGAGTTTAGATTTGTTGGGCCGCAAGGTGATTCAACGCGGCGGTGCAAGCCTAGTCGCGCTGAGCGCGGCACTGACCGCGACTACCTCTTCAGCGAAGGTCGCCGGGGGCCTCTGCGCCGAGCTCGCTGGCACGCTCGAATCGACCTGGACACGCGTCAGGGAGGTGACCGCAGCGATCTTTGCGCCGGGTGACGCCGAAGCCGCGTTGGCAAACAGCGCGCTGTATCTCGAAGCATTCGGCCATGTTGTGATCGCATGGATGTGGCTTGAGCAAGTTGTCGCCGCCGAGGGGCAGGAAGCCGCGTTCTACGAAGGAAAGCGCCAAGCCGCAAGGTATTTCTACCGTTACGAGCTACCTAAGGTGGGACCGCAGCTCGACCTCCTTCAGTGCCTGGACCGAACCACCCTGGAGATGAAGGACACATGGTTCTGATTCCAGTCGCTCCGACGTCACGGAAATCAGTTGCCTGCTACCAGAGGTCCGAAGTCGCAACTTCTGCAGAGGCAAGAACCATGCCTACACCTGCGCGGACGCTGACTGAGCGCTTATGGCGCCAGCGCGATAATGCCGGGTTCCATGGGCGGTAGTGGGGCGACCCCGCCGGTACCCCCACCAGTGCCCCCTCCCCCTCCGCCGCCCCCGGGCGGCGGACCAACAACAGGAGGTGCCACCTTCCTTGGGGTAGAAGGGGCCGCTGCCTGTGGTGGCGTGAGATTTTCAGCCTGCGGTCCCGGCGCTGGCGGAAGCGGATCTGCCGGGTTGGTCTCTTTGATCAGCGAAGCCAGCACTACCCGGTGTCTCGGCGTATTCCATCCTGCGGGAGTAGTGACAGCCGCCCTTCCCCGATTGTTCGGACAGTAGGCCTCCACTGCGGCAACGAGGAATCGGGCCTCGGTACGCGCAAGTCGGGCTCGGTCGGCACCAGGGGTGACGTTATTCGCGTTGTCCACCAGCGCGTCCACCAAGGCGTCCGCGGGCATCCCGGCGTCAAGATTGCGGCAAATTTGATGCGCTGTGGCGATAAGGCTTGGCACACCCGACAGGGCAGGGACGTCGTTTTGACTGAGTAGTGCCAGGAACCGGTCGTCCTGGCTCGGGTCGGCTGATGCTGCTCCGCTGCGCAGAATTGCGGCGCCGGTTAGCGCCAGGGTCGCGAATAACAGGGTTCCGACAGAGACGGTGATGCGGGCAAACATGGCAGGGGCTCCGTTCTTCTAGGCCCCCCCGATGGGGTTGTGGTTGATTCAGCGCGGCGGTCTGCCCCCCGGCAGCACCGGGCGTTAGCGGATCGTTCATCTGATGTTAACCCTAAAAATCACCGTGCGCGGAAAGGCGCGCAAGTTTTTTCATCTAATCCGGGTGTCCCCTGCGACGCGGCGGCCCGCTCGAAACGCTTCCTAACCGCCGAAGACGTCGCCGATATCGTGCGACGGTCTTCTGCTCCGGCAGGGCCCGCGTGGATTGATCTTGTTCCCCGCCCAGCTGGGCCGACGACCTGATCTCTGAGCTCATCCGCGCCGCCGAGAACGGGGATCGCCTAACTTGCCGCGAAATTCTGGACCTCGTCGCCGTCCTTCTCCTTGCGGGCGTCGACAACACCCGTAATCAGTTGGCCGCGGCGGTACAGGTCTTCGCCGACCGTCCCGATCAGTGGGCACTACTGGCGCATCGGCCCGACCTGGCACCACAAGCCGTCGAGGAAGTCATGCGCCACTCGCCGACCGCGTTCCTCGCGGCGCGGCTTGCAACCGAAGACGTCGAACTCGGCGGGTTCATGATTCCGGCGGGCACACACGTCGTCCTCAACTCCGCCGCAGCCAACCGCGATCCCAAACGGTTCGACGACCCCGAAAGGTTCGACATCACCCGAAGTGGCGGCGCGGTGTTGACTATGGGCGGCGGCACACACCATTGCCTGGGCGCGCATCTCGCCAGAGTGGAACTGGCCGAAGCGCTGTTTGTCATGTCGCAGCGAATGCCGCTGATCCGGCCCGCCGGGCCCGCGCCGTGGCGGCCGATCGTGGGAATCACCGGCCCGTCCACGCTGCCGATCGAATTCAATGCCGGGCTACCGCGGTATCGGGTCGCCCTCGAGCGGTGCTTGATTGCGCCGTTTCTACCGAAGCCACCCAGCGGATAGTGGACCGCGCGTGAACTAACGCCAAATACCCTGCAGCCATGAAGCCGCGATGCAACCCCTCATGCGCGCGAAGAGCACTGGACCGCAGTTCGACGTTGACCTCGACGGCTCGCCAGCTGGTCACGCATTGAGATTCCGACCATCACGGGACAGTGTGGAGCGATGTAAGCGCACACAGAGGAAATTTGGGCACACCGACCGCCCGATCTCGAGCAATCCGAACCCCCGACTTCGGCGGCTAGTCGTAAGAATGGATTTTCAGCAATGGGTGAGCCGAGGTATCTGAAATGCCCCTCAAACGAGTGCAAGAACTCAAACCCGGCGACAGAATCCGAATGACAATCGGACACGCCACCATCACCGACACACAACCACTCAACGACGACCGCACCCAACTCACATTCCGTCTACGGAACCACGGGAGTCGCCGACAACGACCTCACAGTCGACGTGCTCCCAGACGACGAATGGGGCTGGTGACGACAGTGGCAATTGGCACACTTATCGGCAAGGGGCGGCCGAGAGGTTGATCTCCTTAATTCGTCGAACCTTTGGCGAGGGTGAACTGGGCGACGTCGGTGTAGCCGTCGCGGAATAAGTCGGCACAGCCAGTCAAGTACTTCATGTACCGGTCGTAGACCTCTTGAGATTGAACCGCGATGGCCTCATCGCGGTGCGCCTTTAGCGTGGCTGCCCAGATGTCGAGGGTGCGGGCATAATGCAGGCGCAGCGACTGAAACCGCGCGAGATTGAAGCCGGCCCGAGCTGCGTGTTCCTCGACGCCCTTGGCCTGCGGAAGGTCTCCGCCGGGGAAGATCTCGTCCATGATGAACTTGACGAACCGCACTTTGGTCATGGTGATAGGTAGTCCACGCTCGGCGAATTCCTCATTACTGGGCTTGATGATGGTGTGCAGCAGCATCAGTCCGTCAGCGGGCAGGGCGTCGTAGGCCATCTTGAAGAAGTCGCTATAGCGGTCGCGTCCGAAATGTTCGAAGGCGCCGATCGATACGATTCGGTCGACCTTCTCGTCGAACTGTTCCCAGCCCGCGAGCAGCACGCGCTTGCTTCGGGCGCTGGGGTGCTTATCGAGCAGTCGCTGGACGTGTGCCTGTTGATTGCGGCTCAGCGTCAGGCCGACCATATTGACGTCGTAGCGCTCAACCGCTCGAATGATGGTCGCGCCCCAACCGCAGCCGATATCGAGCAGCGTCATGCCGGGTTGCAGCCCCAACTTTCCGAGCGCAAGATCGATTTTCGCGATCTGCGCCTCTTCGAGCGTCATGTCATCGCGTACGAAGTAGGCGCAACTGTAGGTCCGGGTCGGGTCCAGGAAAAGCCCGAAGAACTCATCCGACAGGTCATAGTGCGCCTGCACATCGTCGAAATGCGGATCCAGACTGGCGGTGTCACTTCGATGGTCGGGCAATAGTAACCTCTTAAAGTCCTGCGGGGCCGTGACATTGGCGCCAACTGGTCTGGAACCGCTCGATGTTTACATCGGCTTAACGATTGGGAGATGACATACCACCTCACGTGTCGCGCTAAACGTCACCACAATTCGTTGCTGCTTAGGGACCCCTGGGAGGCGTGATACCCCGTGTCGAGGTCCACCACATCGCCGCCTGTCCTGCGGAAGTGTTATCCGCGGACGGTGAAGACACCGGGGCCGTGTTCACTTCTGAGGGTCACGCGTTTGAGCCAACGCGATCATCACCGGCTCGGTCATCTCCGGCCACGGCGGTCTGCGCAGTACTGCGATCGTGGCGATAACTGCCGCAGCGAAACCCGTGCACGCTCCGATCAGGAGATTCCGGCTGCTATCCACGACCGGGGTCCAAGTAGTGCCATCCGCACGGATGGTGTAGATCCCGACCGGATGTTCGCGACCAGATGGCCAACTTGTTCGCGACACAGTCACGATCACCGCGTCTTTTCCTGTGTCAAAGGGGTCGCCGAAGATCAACACCTGGTTGCCCCCAAGTCCCGACTACCTCACGCGGACGGACGTCTGCGTAACTTCCACTGTGTGCCCTACACGCCGCCCCGACGCTCCAAACGTTGTCAGGGCTTGTTTTCGGCGCGACCAGTTCCTGGCGTGTGGGCTGGACCGACCCCCGAGTCATCGTGTTCGTGCCCTGATCCGTGTGCCGCGGCCGTCGTTCCGGCATCACCCGTGCTCGGGCTCTGCTGTTCGTTGTCGCCGCGGCCAGCGGTGCCCTTCTCTGCGGAGCTTTGCTGGCGTCCCTCGTAGGGCGGCACAGCAGATCCGGTGTCCTGGGGACGAATTGGTTCCTCAGGGTCGGGCTGCACGTCGGTCTTCGTGCTGTCCGTCAGCGGCGGGTTGGCGTCCTCGTCAACAGTGCCCTTGGGTCGATCGGTTCGTTCGCTTTCGGTCGCGCTCATGGTGACTCCCTAAATTCCGCACTAGCTGCGGTGTTGCTCTGATTGGGTTCCCACGAAGGGGTAGCCGAAACACATCACACCACCGCTGATCGCGGAACCTGGGGCCTGCTGTTTGATCAGCCGAGAGCGGTGCCTGGGTCCGCTGGCGCTTCGATGGCTTTTTGTGGTTCGGTGGCGAGGATCTGGCCCATGACGGTGGCGGTGGCTGCGGCGACGGTGCGGTCGACGCCGCCGTAGATGTCGGCGGTCATCAGTGCGGATTCGTGGCCGAGGTGCCGGGATACGGCCAGCATCGGAACACCGGCCGAGAGTAGCCAGCTGGCGCAGGTGTGCCGCAGCGCGTGTGGGGTTGGGGCGGGGTCGAGCTTGGCGCGTTTGACGGCGGGATCCCAGACGCGCCGCCAGAACCCCTGATACCGGACAGGCCCGCCGGCGCGGTTGGTGAAGAGCCATTCGTGAGAGTAGTCGAGTTTGTCGAGCACCGCGGTGGGCACGTTGATGGTGCGCTTCGACCGCTTGGTCTTCGGTCGGCCGGTCGCGTAGCCGGCTGAGGAGTATTTCCAGGCGCGGCGGATCTGGACGGTGCCTTTCGTGCGGTTGACGTCGCTGGGGCGTAGTGCGGTGGCTTCTCCCCAGCGGCATCCGGAGGCTACGAGGAACTCGACGAGTGGACGCCATGGTTCGGTGACGGCGTTGAGGAGGCGGGCGAATTCGTCACGTGACAGCATGCGGTCGGTGATGTCGACGTCTTCGCCTTTTCCTTGGGGTAGTCGGCGGCCGGCGGCCGGGTTGGCGGGGATGTGGCGGGGGACGGCGGCGGCCAGGGCGCCGGACAGGAACCCGTGCTTGTTCTTGATGGTCTTCGGTGCGGCGCCGGCGGCTTCCATGCGTTGGACCCAGTCGGCGACGTCGTGCTCGGTGAGCTTGTCGAGCGGGATGGCGCCGAGGGTTTCGGTGATGTCGTTGCGGACGTAGCCGCGATATTTGTCGAGTGTGTACTGCTCGACGCCGGTGAGGTGGTCGATGTGCTGGTTGAGCCATTCGGTGACCGTCAGCGTTTGCGGCGCCGTGGCTGATGTGGGGCGTTGCAGGCCGGCGGCGTCGAGCGCCCGGGCGGGGCCGAGGGCGTCGACCAGGGCTTTGAACTGCTCGGCTTGGGCTTTGTCGTTGAATGAGGTGGAGCGTTGCTTGCCGTCGAAGCGGTAGAGGACCGACCAGTAGGGGCTGCCGTCGCGCCGCTTGCCGTCGCGTAGGGATGCCACAGATAACACAATAACCCGCTGATTGTTGATGTGGGTGTTGATGTGTGTCGGCGATCCGCCTATTATGGCGATTGACCTGCTGTTTCTCGGTGGAGCTAAGGGGACTCGAACCCCTGACCCCCA
>JAVROG010000408.1:0-5277 GCA_032162865.1 Mycobacterium sp.
GGACACCTACGGATTCAACGGGATTGACCCCTCGCAGACCACCGGCGACACCGTCGCAATGACGTACTCCAACGGTCTCGGTTTGGGCACCGTGGTGAGATTCCACTGGAACGGCAACGGCGTGGAATTGATTGGCAACCCTGGCCGCTGAGGGAGCCGACAGCAGTGGTCGCGCTCATTTGCGATGAGCCAAAGTCCTCATCTGTGATCGACTAATATCACGACGTCAGAGCTCGATATCAGCGGGCAAATTCCATAGTGCGGACAAGACTTCGGGGGTGTGCCACGGCCGCCATCCACTTCGTCTCGGGTTTGCCGCGTTCGGGTTCGACGTTGCTGGCCGCGTTGCTGCGACAGAATCCGCGATTCGAGGCGGGGATGTCGGGTCCGCTGGCCGGCCTGTTCGGTGCCCGCTGGGCGAAATGAGCGGGCGCAACGAGTTTTCGGTGTTTACGACAACACCAAGCGGGAGCGCATCCTGCGTGGCTTGTTCGACGACATCTATGCCGACTGCACCGCTGAGGTGATCTTTGATACCAACCGCGGGTGGCGTGGGTGGATGCCGGCGATTGCGCGGCTGTTTCCCGATGCGAAAGTGAGTGCCTTACCGGCAACCAGGTCAGCGCGGCAACAGTCGGGAAGATATTCGGCCGCATCTGGGACCAGGCCGCGCTGCCCCGGCCCGTGGCCGGCCAACAGCCACGACCCTACGATTTCCGGCATCACTTCGCCTACGTCAATATCCAACGATGGATGACCGCCGGCGAAGACGTCACCGCGATGCTGCCCTACCTGTCCCGTTACATGGGTCACGCAACCTTTGACAGCGCATACTGCTACGTGCACACCTCGCCCGATTTCATGGCCGCCTACGCCGACATCACCCGGCAACGCCAGAGCCTGCTACCGCAGGTGGGGTTCTGAGAGACGCGACCCACACACCGGCGCACCGGACTTCTTCAGGTTCGCCCGCGATTATCTCCACGCCTACATGCCCAAGACCAGAGGCCTGTCACCGAAAACCATTGAGGCATATCGGATCAGCCTGGAATGCTTCCTGACTACGACGCCGGCGGTTACAGTCGGCTGCATGTGGCCGACGACTATGAGCTTTTGGTACGTCTCTTCCTGACAACCCGGTTCGTGCACATCCCTCAGCTGGGCTATGTCCAGTTCTACAGCTCTCAATCGATCGGCAATACCCACGATGTCCGAAGGAAGGAAATACAACGGATTGTCCGTTTCGTCGCGAACCATTACGAGCAGCGCATCCACACGCGTCTGCTTGAGCTAGGAGTCGACGACTTCATCTGGACGCCCGACGGCCTCGATCGGGACCAACCCCACCCTGAGCACGAATCGCATTGCACCTTGTCCTGCAAAACTGAAGGGTTAGGGTTCCATTGGTAGCCTATGTTCGCACTTGAAAACCTCGTCGGAAGCTACGGCGGTGCAGAGTCGGGTGGTCGACAGGCGGGGTTCGCGCGGCCGATACCCCTGAGTTCAATGGGTTATCGACCATTGCCAGCCGTCCGGTCACCGAGGTGTTTTCGGCCGACGTGCCTTCATCGTGACCCGTGCCGGAGCTTCGGGTTCCTACACTGGTGGGACTGCGGCGATGCAGAGCACCTCGTCGAGGCTGGCGGTCTGCAGTCCGACCGCAACCGCCCGCCGACCGAGTTCGGCGATGGAATCCGGGTCGCTGCCCTCCACACCGCCGACCCGATCCAGTCGTGCGGTATCGAACATCGCCGGGCCGCTGGCCACCACATCAGTGATGAGGTACCGGCCGGTGCCGGGTGCCCGGCGCACCGCCGCCTCGGCCGCGCAGAGGCCGGTCGGCTCGACCGCATCGGCAAAGTTTATTGCCACCTGGAATACCTCTGGTTCGGATTCGAGCACCGCGATCAGGCGAGTGATGAAATTGTCGGGTGCAAAGAACCGCCAGCCCTGGCCCAAGTGCAACCAGAACCGTCCCTGAATCTGAGCGCGGAGCCGCGCGAGCTGCGCGGCGGGCCCGTCGCCGGGGCTGCAATCGACAAACTCAACGAACCCGTAGCGCTCACGCAGCAGCGCGCGATCGGGGGCTGACAGGCCGGCATCGACGACCAGGAACTGCCCGACCCGTGACACATCGAGGCACCAATTCAGAAACGAGTTAATGCTCTGCTTGGTGGTCTCGCGGTCCGGTCCGGCGACCAGGCTAACGACGACCTTGGCCTCGCCTGGACCGGCGATCAGACGCTGCACCAGCGCGTCGGGATACGATGACGCCGCCTCGAGCATGGCCGGCACGCTGAAGTCGCGGTTGCGCGTAATTCTTTCCCGTTCACCGTCGGGGGTGTCGGGACCGGCCAGCAGGCGCCGACACAGCCCAAACGCCTCCACATGCTTGCCGATCCAGAATGCACACACCGCCTGCTCGTCGATCGCGCGCCAGGCATAGACCTCCGCGCCGACAAACAACACGTCCTTTTCGGGAAACGGGATTTGGGCGGCGCGCTCGGCGAACTGGTAGCCGAGCTGATATTGCTGCTCGACCCTGTAGTGAAAGGCGATCTGAAAAAGCGGCTCGGCGCGGGTCGGTCGAGACCCCCAGGCCCGAAGGTAGGCGTCCTGCACATCCGGCCACGGTTCACCGAGGTGCGCCGTCAACTCCGCAACCCGGAACATCGCGAAGTAGACCTCCTGGTCCCAGTCACCCATCTCGGCCCGCCGCGTATACCATTTGCGCGCGTTGGCGAAATCGCCCAGAGCGAAGTAGTTCTGGGCCAGATAGAACACCGACCGACTATCCTCCGGATTGCGTTCGACCGCGGCCAACAACAGATCCCGATCGCGCGCGAACCTCTCCCCAGACAGATTGCGAGAACTGAGCTGACGATCTTGGATGTGGTACTCGCCCTCGAGACGCGCCGAGACGTGGGCGTCATCCCACGCGGCGCACTCGTGGGTGACACCCACCCAGCGCGCGCATACCCCGTCGCGGAACAACTCCGGGCGCCAGTAAATGGTGGTGCCGAGCTTGCGACGGAGCATGTAAATATCGGCGCTGAGCCGGGTGAGGTCGAGTGTGCCCACGAGAATGTCGTCGGCGTCTACGATCCAGATGTAGTCACCGTGGCCCTGGGCAAGAGTCAGCGCCTCGGCGCGGTTATGGCCGAAGTCGCGCCACGGCCGTTCGTGAAGCTCACCGAGGATGCCAAGACCGGCCATGTGGCCTGTGATCAAATCCTGGGTCCCGTCATCGGAGCCGGTGTCCACAATCACCCACGAGCTGATGTAGGGCGCGGCCGAGTCGAGCGCCTCCTTTACGACGTGTGCCTCATTTCGCACGATCATGGCCAGGCAGATCGCAGGGCGCGCGGTCACCGAGTCGGACACGGCTCCATAGCGTATCCGGCATTCGCGCGTCGCGGTGTGGGTTCGGGTCAGCACATCGCATCCGAGGCAGTGGCGGCTTTGGATTCATTGGTCGCGCTGTTCGGCGAGCACCGCGTTTGATGAGGCGGATCAAGACCGCCCGCCTCTGCGAAGTGCTCTGCGTACGAAGTGGCGCCACATCCGTGTTGACGACGGTTGAGAACCCGGCCATTCGCGACGGGGTGAGTTCTAGTCAACGTCGCAACACCGACGGACGATTCGAGGCTAGCAGCGCAGCGAATAGGTCGGCGGGGCAACGGTCTTGGAGGACCATGCGGGGACGGTTGTTGAGTTCGTTTTCAACGGCCAACAGGTGCGCTGGTGGGTGGTCGGCAAGAGTGACGCCCTTGGGAAAGTAGTCGCGCAACAGTCCGTTGGACGCTCCTATGTTTGTCAAGCCGCGGTCGGAATGACTTCAGGGCGAGCGGCGGCTTCCATTACCCGGTAAAGCTTTCTGGCGATAGCCCGTTTGAGGCACCGCCGGATATCGCGGTGTGTCTTGCCTTCAGCGGTCCGCCTGATCTCGTATGCGCGCGTCGGAGGGTGAGTGCGCATCCGAGTGATCGCGACGGTGTGTAGGGCCCGGTTCAGCGCCCGATCTCCGCCACGGTTCAGGCGGTGTCTGGTATGCAGTCCGCTGCTTGCTTCCAGCGGCGCGACGCCGGCCAAAGACGCAAACGCGGCTTCGTTGCGGACTCGTCCCGAATGCGACCAGCTGAGCAGCAATTGGGCGGCAACGACTGGCCCGACACCTGGTTGAGCGAGCAATGCCGGCCCAGCGGGGTGTTGGCTCAAGAGATGCCGTAGCTCGGGATCGAGGTCAGCGAGCTGACCGGTGAGGAAACGGATACGGGCGGTGATCGACTGCATGGTCAGCACCGTGATGCGGTATTCGACAGTTGCCTCATCGGTGGTGGCCGTTGCCTCTAGGCAGGCAAGTTGCTTGGTCAACGAAAGCCCGCGCAGAGTGGCCCGCAGATGCTCCGGTGCTACCACGATGACTCTTGAGTTCGTTGATTGCCTTGGTACGACTGGCAATAACATACTCGCGGGTCGCGGTCAGGGCGCGGATGGCTGCCCGTAGGCCTTGAGCGCGGGGACTGGCCTGATGGTCGCGGGCCAGCGCGGTGCGCGCCGCACGGACCGCGTCGATCCGGTCGCTCTTGGCGCCGCGGACACGCTTGACACCGCCGACCTCGACGACATCCTCGCCGGCGCGCGCCAACGCCTCGGACAGTCCCGCGGCGAAGCTCCCGGTTCCTTCCAACGCCCAGACCCGCCGGCCGGGCGCATGTTGGCACGCCCACTCCAGCATGGCGGCGTATCCGGCGCCATCTGCAGAAGAGGCGAGGTGGGCACGGACGCCACCGGTGCTGGTATCCAGCACTGCTAGGTCAACGGTGTCGCGGTCGGGGTCTCCTCCGATGACGTAGTCGTAATCCTGTGCCAGCATGGTCATTGCGGTTGTCCTTCCTTTGAGGGCGAACGTGGACGGCGCCGGTCTGGGAAGAAGTCACCTGTCACGGCAGCACTGTGAGGGGTCACGCCCGCAGGGCGGACAAGCACCTAATCAAGCCAAGACAAGTGGGCCAGGCCGGTGCCGGCGCCCCAGAGGACGGGTCCAACGCAAGGCACGCAGAACTGCGGCCAGTATTTTCGAGAGTCACCCCGAGTTGCCGACACCAGCCTGACTGATCAGCCCAACCGGGCCATCACCAACACTCACAGTGTTCTCGTTGCTGCCGCGTTGCCAGGGTGACCGGGAGTCGCAGAAGTAGACGGGTGCGCCGAGCTTGGCGGTGGTGGCGAGGTGGCGCGCCATCTCGGTGCCCTGGTCCCAGGTGATCGACCGCA
>JAVROG010000409.1:0-10586 GCA_032162865.1 Mycobacterium sp.
CCGTCAAGAAGCTCTCACGCACCGACTCCGGCAACGGCTGCCCACCCGGCTTCCGCCGCGCCTTCTCGAACTCCATCACGCAACACCCCTAACCTATTAGGTGTTGCAGCGATCACTTGAGGCTGAGGCCCCGAACGTGAAACTGGCTTCACGTTCGTCAAGGGACGCACCCCGGACGTACGCTCACCGACAGTAACTAGGCTGAGCAGCCCGGCGCGGCGCAAGGAGACACGGAACATGACACCTACCGAGCGTCCGACCACCTTGTGCGACGCGTTCCAGCGAACCGCGGCAATCGACCCGGACGCCGTTGCACTACGAACACCCGGCGGAACCCAGGCGTTGACGTGGCGGGAATACGCGGACCAGGTCCAGCACGTCGCTGCCGGCCTGGCGGGGTTGGGAGTCCGCCGCGGCGACACCGTTTCGCTGATGATGGCCAACCGGGTCGAGTTCTACCCGCTCGAGGTGGGTGCGCAACACGTTGGCGCCACGTCGTTTTCGGTGTACAACACCCTGGCCGCCGAGCAGCTGACCTACGTGTTCGAGAACGCGGGTACCACGGTCGTGATCTGTGAAGAGCAATATTTCGACCGGATCCGGGCCAGCGGCGTGCCGATCGAGCACATCATCTGCATGGACGGCAACCCCGACGGCGCTCTGTCGCTGGACGACCTCTACGCGGCCGCACCCGAGGACTTCGATTTCGAGTCGACGTGGCGTGCGGTGCAACCAGACGACATCGCCACCCTGATCTACACATCCGGCACCACCGGGAACCCCAAGGGTGTCGAGATGACCCACACCAACCTGCTGTTCGAGGGTTACGGCTTGGCCGATGCTCTCGGGGTCGAGTTCGGTGACCGGGGCACGTCGTTCTTGCCGACCGCCCACATCGCGGACCGGATGTGCGGTCTGTACACCCAGGAGATGTTTGGCACCCAGATCACCACGGTGTCCGATCCGCGTGCGATCGTGTCGGCCCTGCCCGACGTACGGCCCACGGTCTGGGGAGCCGTGCCGCGGGTGTGGGAAAAGCTCAAGGCCGGAATCGAATTCACGGTTGGTAACGAGCCCGACGAAATGAAGCGGGCCGCATTGCAGTGGGCGATGTCGGTGGCCGACAAACGCGCCCAGGCGCTGCTCGCGGGTGAGCCGCTGTCGGATGAGGTGGCCGCCGAATGGGCTCAGGCCGACGAGTTGGTGCTGTCCAAGTTGCGCGAGAAGCTCGGCTTGGGTGAGTTGCGCTGGGCGGTCTCGGGAGCGGCTCCGATTCCGCGGGAAACGTTGGCGTTCTTCGCCGCAATCGGTATCCCGATCGCCGAGCTCTGGGGTATGTCGGAGCTCAGTTGCGCGGCGACGGTCTGCCACCCGCGCGACGCGCGCCTGGGCACCGTGGGCAGGCTGATGCCCGGGCTGGAAGGCAAGATCGCCGACGACGGTGAATTTCTGGTGCGCGGTCCGCTGGTGATGAAGGGCTACCGGAAAGAGCCGGTCAAGACCGCCGAAGCGATCGACGCCGACGGCTGGCTGCACACCGGAGACATCTTCGAGGTCGACTCCGACGGTTACCTGCGGGTGGTGGATCGCAAGAAGGAGTTGATCATCAACGCCGCCGGAAAGAATATGTCGCCGGCCAACATTGAGAACACCATCGTGGCCGCATGTCCCATGGTCGGCGTGATGATCACCATCGGTGACGGACGGCCGTACAACACCGCGCTGCTCGTCTTCGACGCCGACTCCGTCGGACCCTACGCGGCTCAGCGCGGTCTCGACCCGTCACCGGAGGCACTGGCGTCCGACCCAGAGGTGATCTCTCGGATCGCCGCCGGGGTGGCGCAAGGCAATGCGAAACTCTCCCGGGTGGAGCAGATCAAGCGGTTCCGCGTGCTGCCCATCCTGTGGGAGCCCGGTGGCGACGAGATCACACTGACGATGAAGCTCAAGCGCAAGCCGATTCACGCCAAATACGCGGCCGAGATCGAAGGACTGTACATGAGTGAGCCCGGCGCGGATGTTCACGAGCCCGCCGCCGCACCAGCGGCGCAACCGGCCTGATGGGGGGACCACGGTGAGTGCACGGGAAGTTGGTCGCAGTGGAGTGCGAAAGCTCCTGCAGCGCACCGGAATTGTCGACGAATCCACGAAGCCGCTGGCGACCGACCCCGAAGCGGTCACTCAGCTGCTGGACGCGCAATGGTTTGGCGATCGTCTCGATGCGATGGCCGCCGAACTCGGCCGCGACACCGAGAGCGTGCGGGTGGAGGCCGCGGGTTATCTGCGCGAGGTGGCGGCCTCACTCGACGAGCGTGCCGTGCAGGCCTGGCGCGGCTTCAGCCGCTGGCTGATGCGGGCGTACGACGTGCTGGTCGACGAGGATCAGATAGCGAAGCTGCGATCGTTGGACCGCAAGGCGACGTTGGCGTTCGCGTTCTCGCATCGGTCTTATCTGGACGGCATCCTGCTGCCCGAGGAGATCGCAGCCAACCGGCTGTCCCCGGCGCTGACCTTCGGCGGGGCCAACCTGAACTTCTTCCCGATGGGCGGGTTCGCCAAGCGCACCGGAACGATTTTCATTCGGCGCCAGACCCAAGAACTTCCGGTTTACCGGTTCGTGCTGCGCGCCTACACCGCGCAGCTGGTCCAGAACCACGTCAACCTCACCTGGTCCATCGAAGGTGGGCGCACTCGAACCGGAAAACTGCGGCCGCCGGTCTTCGGCATCCTGCGCTACCTCACCGACGCTGTCGACGAAATCGACGGTCCCGAAGTGTATTTGGTGCCTACCTCGATCGTCTACGACCAGCTGCATGAGGTCGAGGCCATGACCACCGAGGCCTACGGCGCGACGAAGCGGCCCGAGGACTTTCGATTCCTGATCCGACTCTCCCGGCAACAGGGCGAGCGGCTCGGTCGCGCGTATCTCGACTTCGGCGAGCCACTACCGCTGCGCAAGCGTCTCGAGGAATTGCGCGCGGACCCGTCGGGCACCGAGACGGTGGTCGAACGCATCGCGCTTGACGTGGAACACCGGATCAACCGCGCCACGCCGGTGACGCCGACGGCGGTGGTGAGTCTGGCGCTGCTGGGTGCCGACCGCTCGCTGTCCATCAGCGAAGTGCTGGCCACGGTGCGACCGCTCGCGAGCTACATCGCGGCTCGCAACTGGGCGGTGGCCGGGGCGGCAGAGCTGACGAACAAGTCGACGATCCGCTGGACCCTGCACCAGATGGTGGCCTCCGGCGTGGTGAGCGTCTACGACGCCGGCACCGAGGCGGTGTGGGGGATCGGCGCCGACCAGCACCTGGTCGCGGCCTTCTACCGCAACACCGCCATCCACATCCTGGTCGATCGCGCGATCGCCGAGCTGGCGTTGCTGACGGCCTCGGAAAGCGCCACCGATGGATCGGTGTCCCCCGCCGCCGTGCGCGACGAGGCGTTGAGTCTGCGCGAACTGCTGAAGTTCGAGTTCCTGTTCTCCGCCCGGGCACAGTTCGAGAAGGAACTAGCCGACGAAGTGCGCCTCATCGGGCCGGTGCAGGACACCACCAAGCAAGCCAGCGCGGTCGAAGTGCGACGGTTGCTGGAATCCGCCGATCTGCTGCTGGCGCATCTGGTGTTGCGCCCGTTCCTCGACGCCTACCACATCGTCGCCGACCGGCTGGCTGCCCTCGAGGACGAAGCGTTGGACGAGCAAACGTTCTTGAACGATTGCCTCGCGGTGGGCAAGCAGTGGGAACTGCAGCGCAGAATCGCCAACGCCGAGTCCAGGTCGATGGAACTGTTCAAGACCGCACTTCGACTGGCCAAGCATCGCGAGTTGGTTGACGGTCCCGATCAGGCCGACCTTGCCAAGCGGCGTCAGGAGTTCGCAGACGAGATCGCTACGGCGAACCGCCGGGTCAATGTGATTGCGGAACTGGCAAGAACGGTGGTCAATCCCGCTGGTCTGTGAGGACCTTGGAAACCAAACCGACGGCGACAGCCACCCCGGCCCCACCCAGCACCGCGGGCCCGGCGCTGGCGGTAAGCGCCCCGACGAGCAGCAGTGTGAGAACGCCGGCGATCACCGCGAACAGCTTGTGCCGCGGCCAGGGCACACCCGCGACAAGCACAGCAGTGCTATCGATGACGGGCTGAGTCATAGGTTGAGCATAGACAAAACTTGTGTTTTCGGGCAATCGAAACAAAGGATGTGGCCGTTCTCACGACGGGATCGCGGGGTCTGCCTGGTTCCGCCGGGGGGCATAGAGTGTCCGTATGCCGCTAGAAGGTGAGTACGCTCCCAGCCCCTGGGATTGGTCCCGTGAACAAGCCGACAAGTACGCCGAATCCGGTGGTGCCGACGCCGCAGACATGAAGGGCAAGCCCATCATTCTGCTGATCACCGTAGGTGCCAAGACGGGCAAAATACGCAAGACTCCGCTGATGCGGGTCGAGCAGGACGGCGAGTATGCGGTCGTCGCTTCGCTCGGCGGGGCTCCGAAGAACCCGGTCTGGTATTACAACATCGCCAAGAACCCGCGGGTCGAACTGCAGGATGGCAGCGTCACCAGCGATTACGACGCCCGCGAGGTGTTCGACGACGAGAAGGCCACCTGGTGGGAACGTGCTGTCGAGGCGTGGCCGGACTACGCGGAGTACCAGAAGAAGACCGACCGTCAGATTCCGGTGTTCGTCCTGACCCCGGTGAGCTGATATATCCGTGCGGCTGCCATGGCACCATTGACCGGTGTCCGCCGAACTGACGACGAGCCCGCGTACCCCGAGGAGCCAGCCGCTCTCTGCGGTTGATATCGACCACGCGGCGCAGCGGATTGCCGCGGTGGTGACGCCCACTCCCTTGCAACTGAGCGATCGGTTGTCTGAGATCACCGGCGCGACGGTCTACCTCAAACGCGAAGACCTGCAGGTGGTGCGCTCGTACAAGCTGCGCGGTGCCTACAACCTGCTGGTCCAGCTGTCCGCGGAGCAGCTGGCCGCCGGGGTGGTGTGCTCCTCGGCGGGCAATCACGCGCAGGGGTTCGCATTCGCGTGCCGGATGCTGGGCGTGCACGGCCGTGTCTATGTGCCGGCCAAGACACCTATGCAGAAACGGGACCGCATCCGCTACCACGGCGGGGAATACATCGATCTGATTGTGGGCGGCTCGACATATGACCTGGCCGCCGAGGCCGCGCGCCGAGACGTCGAACGCACCGGCGCCACGCTGGTACCGCCGTACGACGACCTGCGCACCATGGCCGGTCAGGGCACCATCGCAGTCGAAATCCTGGCCGAACTGGGCCCGACCGTTCAAGAGCCGGACCTAGTGGTGGTGCCCGTCGGCGGCGGCGGTTGCATTGCCGGCATCACCACCTACCTGGCCGAACGGACCAGCAACACCTCGGTGCTGGGCATCGAACCGGCCGGCGCTGCCGCGATGATGGCCGCACTAGCCGCCGGGGAGCCGGTAACCCTCGATCACGTGGACCAGTTCGTCGACGGCGCGGCAGTGAGCCGGGCGGGCGCGCTGCCCTACGCCGCGCTAGCCGCCGCCGGCGACATGGTGTCGATCACCACGGTCGACGAAGGAGCGGTGTGCACCGCGATGCTGGACCTGTACCAGAACGAGGGCATCATCGCCGAACCAGCGGGAGCCCTGTCCGTCGCCGGACTGCTGGAAGCCGATGTCGAACCCGGGTCCACCGTGGTGTGCCTGATCTCGGGCGGCAACAACGACGTATCCCGCTATGGCGAGGTGCTGGAGCGCTCGCTGGTCCACTTGGGACTCAAGCACTATTTCCTGGTCGACTTCCCGCAGGAGCCCGGATCGTTGCGCAGATTCCTCGACGAAGTGCTCGGCCCCAATGACGACGTCACGCTTTTCGAATACGTCAAGCGCAACAACCGCGAGACGGGCGAAGCCCTGGTCGGCATTCAGCTGGGATCGGCCGCGGATCTGGACGGCCTGATGGCCCGGCTGCGAGCGTCGGAGATGCACGTCGAAACCCTGCTTCCCGGCTCGCCCGCATACCGCTACCTGCTGCTGTAGCGCGGCAGGGCTTTTTCCGCGAGCGTCCCCCCAGGTACACGGATTGCGGCGTGTCGCTGTGCAGACACGCGCGCTCGCCGGCACCAAACAGGAGGGCTGGTCCCCGCTAAGCGAGGTACGACGGCAGCTTGGTACCGGGATCGAGATCGCCGGCCGGCTCCGGTGTTCCGGCCGCCACGGTCAGCGGCACCACTCCGGCCCAATGCGGCAAGGCCAGGTCCTCCGCGTCGTCGGCCACACCCCCGTCCCGAACCTTGGCCGACACTTCGACGAGGTCGAGGGCGAGCACCGAGGTCGCGGCGAGTTCACGCGCGTCCGGGGGTCGACAGTCGTCGGCCCGCCCCGGTCGAATGTGGTCGAGCAGGGCGTGCAGGGCCCGCCGCTTCTCATCCAGGTCGTCGACGACGCGTGTGCTGCCGACCGCAACGACCGAGCGGTAGTTCAGTGAGTGGTGCATTGCCGAGCGGGCCAGTACCAACCCATCGATCAGCGTGACGGTGACGCAGACGGGCATCCCGGACAGCCGGGCCGCCAGCATGGGACCGCTGCCGGAGGAGCCGTGCATGTACAGGACATCATCAAGACGGGCGTGTGTGGTCGGCAGGACCACTGGCCGGCCCTCGCTGACGTAACCGAGGTGACAGGTCAGCGCTTCGTCCAGGATGCGGTGGACGGTTGCACGGTCATAGCGTGCTCGTTCCCGGTAGCGGGTCGGCGTCGTTCGTGGGGTGGGGTGGTATGCGGTTTCCATGACAGCAATCGACCCTTGCCTAGTAGTTTGTTCTAGTACATAATAGTTATCGTGACAGTACGATACAGCATAACCGGGACTGGCGCGGAATCCATTGCCGCCAGCGTCGAAGAGGGCATCTCCGAGGGCGCTCTGGCGCCGGGCGATGCGCTTCCGTCGATCCGAGAGGTCGCGGCCGAACTGGGCGTCAATGCCAACACGGTCGCCGCGGCGTACCGCTTGCTGCGGGATCGCGGCGCGATCGAAACCGCCGGACGGCGCGGCACGCGGGTGCGGGATCGGCCGGCGACGACGCCGCGCTCACTGCTCGGCCTCGCGGTGCCCGACGGGGCGCGCGACCTGTCGTCCGGCAACCCGGATCCCGCGATGTTGCCCATCGCCACGATCCAATTTGCGCTGGACAACCCGAGTGAGCCCCTTCTGTACGGCCGATCGGCGATGTCGGCCGAGCTCGTCGAGCATGCTTGCGCGGATTTGAGCGCCGAAGGGGTGCCGACCGATCACCTCGCGGTGACCAGTGGTGCGCTGGACGGCATCGAGCGGGTGCTCACCGCGCATCTGCGCCCGGGTGACCGGGTTGCGGTCGAGGATCCGGGTTGGGCGAATCTGCTTGATCTCATTGCGGCACTGGGCCTTTCGCCCGAACCTGTCCGGGTCGACGACGAGGGGCCGGTGGTGCTCAGCATGGCGCGGGCGCTGCGCCGCGGCGTGCGCGCTGTCGTCGTCACCACCCGCGCACAGAATCCGACCGGGGCGGCCCTGTCCAAGGAACGCGCCGCCGCTCTGCGCAGCCTGTTGGCCGGCAAGACCACCGACGTCCTGGTCATCGAGGATGACCACTGTGCCGGGATATCCGGTGCTCCGCTGTACCCCTTGGCCGGAGCCACGCGCCGATGGGCGTTTGTCCGGTCGGCTTCGAAGGCTTACGGCCCCGATCTGCGGCTGGCCGTACTCGCCGGCGATCGCCGCACTGTCGAGCGGGTGCACGGGCGGCTGCGGCTCGGGCCGGGCTGGGTGAGTCGGTTGCTGCAAGACCTCGCAGTGTGCCTGTGGTCCGACGATGCGGCGACGGACATGGTTGGTGCGGCCGAAGTTCGATACGCCAAGAACCGCAACGCGTTGCGCGACGCTTTGGCCAAGCGCGACGTGGCCGCGCATGCGCGATCGGGCCTCAATGTCTGGATCCCGGTGCCCGACGAGACCGTGGCCGTCACCCGACTGCTCAGCGCGGGCTGGGCCGCGGCGCCGGGAACGCGGTTCCGGATGGACACACCGCCGGGAATGCGGATCACCATCGCAGACCTGACCGACGACGAAATTGAGCCGCTGGCGGACGCGATCGCGGAGGCCATTCACAGCGCCGGGCGCTCGTCGGTGTGAGTGGCTCAGTGCGCGACGATCAACCACACGAAAAGCGTGACGTAGATGACGAAGTGCGCGATGGATACGACCAGACCGGCGATCGCCAGCGGGCGCCCGTCCTGGCCGCCCCGTTCTGTCTGGTGCAGAGCATTTACCGCGAAGGGGACGGTGACCAGCGCGGTCGGAACGAACGGGAGCAGGTACTGCAGGATGCCGAGCGTCAAACTCAAGATGGCCAGACCGTTGGTCTTGCGCCGCTGCGGCGCAAAGGTGGGGAATGCCAGTGCCGAGCTGATGGTGGTCATATCTTTTCAGTGCCTGCCCTGTCGGTTGGATGCGGTGACAGGCAAAGCCTCAGGCACGGGGCTTGGAGGATCCTTGACGAGTTCTTGCCCGCCTCGTCTCAGGCCGGCGTGACCTGCACCAACGATTCGTCATTGGCCCGAAAGATGGGTTCGATCGGCACGGCGCAGCGTTCGGCGATTTCGGTCAACGACTTCGACCACACCCGGTCGGCGGGCGAGATCGCGCCTTGCCCGGGCCCGGTCAACAGCATGGCCACCGTGGTGCCGGGGGCCATGTCGTCGAGTAGCGAGCGCAGTGCCGACATCAGATTTTTCAGGGCCCGGTGCTGCGGGCGCGGACCGATCGGCAGCTGTCTCAACGTCTTGATCAGGCGCCGGTCCGGGCCGAGGAAGCTCACCCACAGCAGCCGCCGGCCAAATCCGAGCGGACCCATGAGGGCACGCCAGCGCTGACGGAGATCGACGGCCGAATACACCGGGTCGGTGGCGGACTCGATGGGTGGGATGGGCAGGAGTTCGGCATTGGTCATGGGGCGCAATCATCGGCGGCTGCCCCCCGCGCCGCTACTCAGTTATCCACAGTGCAGCACCGCAACGGAATGCGCGGGAAGCTCGGAAGTGCTTTCGCCGATATCCGGTGCATCCCAGGCCAGCAGCAGCTCACCGCTGACGGGCACGGTCACCGGGTCGGCACCGAGGTTGCACGCAATAGCGACCCGGTTGCGGCGCAGCACAATCCAGCGTTGCTCCTCGTCGTAGTCCACGACGAGATGATCCAGCCACGGATCGGCGAGGTCGGACTCGCTGTGCCGCAGGGCAATCAGATCTCGATAAAACCGATGCAGGCGGGCATGCTCGCCGGAGTCCACCTCGTCCCAGTCCAGCTTCGAGTGCTGGAATGTCTGCGGGTCTTGCGGGTCGGGGATATCGTCGGCGTCCCAGCCGTGTTCGGCGAATTCCGCTTTGCGCCCCTCGGCGGTGGCGCGGGCCAGTTCGGGTTCGGGATGTGAGCTGAAGAATTGGAACGGGCTGGATGCTCCCCACTCTTCACCCATGAAAAGCATTGCAGTGTAGGGCGATCCAAGCACCAACGCGGCTTTGACGGCGAGCTGGCCGCCGGTCAGGTTCTGCGAGGGGCGATCCCCGAGCGCACGGTTGCCGACCTGATCGTGGGTACAGGTGTAGGCCAGCAACCTGGTTGCCGGAATCCCGGTTTCTTCGGCGGTATCCAGCGGCCGCCCGTGCCGACGCCGCCGAAACGACGAATACGTGCCGGCGTGGAAGAAGCCCTGACGCAGTGTCTGGGCCAGCGTCGGCACGCTGCCGAAATCGGCGTAGTAGCCCTGCCGCTCGCCGGATACCGCGGTGTGGATGGCATGGTGGATATCGTCGGCCCACTGCGCGGTGAGCCCGTAACCACCGTGATCGCGCTCGGTGATCAACCGCGGGTCATTAAGCTCGCTTTCGGCGATCAGCGCCAACGGGCGTCCCAATTGCCTGGACAGCCAGTCTGTTTCGGTGGCGAGTTCCTCCAGGATGTGCACGGCGGTGACATCCACGAGTGCGTGCACAGCGTCCAGCCGGAGGCCGTCGGCGTGGAAGTCGCGCATCCAGCGCAATGCGCACCCGATGATGTAGCGGCGCACCTCGTCGGAGTCGGCGTCGGCGATATTGATGCCCTCGCCCCAAGGGTTGCTCGCCGAAGACAGGTACGGGCCGAACTTCGGCAGGTAATTGCCCGACGGCCCAAGGTGGTTGAAGACCGCATCGATCAATACCCCCAACCCGCGGGCGTGGCAGGCGTCGACGAACCTGACCAGGCCGTCGGGGCCGCCATAGGGTTCGTGCACGCTGTACCACAGCACGCCGTCGTAGCCCCAGCCATGCGTGCCGGCAAAGGAGTTGACCGGCATCAGCTCGACGAAGTCGATCCCGAGATCGACCAGATAGTCCAGCTTTTCGATGGCCGAGTCGAACGTGCCGGCTTGGGTAGACGTGCCAGTGAACGTGCCGACATGCAACTCGTAGATCACCGCACCTGCCACGGACCGGCCAGGCCAGTCGCCGTCGGTCCAAGCGGCTCTGGACGCATCCCACAGCTGCGAGCGGTCGTGCACCCCGTCGGGCTGGC
>JAVROG010000410.1:0-4800 GCA_032162865.1 Mycobacterium sp.
GCGTCGAGATGAGATTGATTTGTGCCTGAAGGCTAGGGCACCCCTGGCAGTGATCTTTCTCTGCGGTAGCACCCTCGAAGGTCTGCTGTTCGCGATCGCGGAGAAGAATCCATCGTCCTTCAACCAAGCAAAGGCAGCCCCAACCAAAGACGGTAAGACTAAGCCGTTTGGCGAATGGACACTTCAAAACCTCATCGATGTGTCCCGCGAGCTTGGCCTCGTCGGTCAAGATGTCGCAAAGTATGCCCACGCCGTACGCGACTTCCGAAACTACATCCATCCTCGCCAGCAGATCCGTGAAAATTTCACGCCTCGCGAGATCACTGCCGAAATCGCCGACAAAGTCCTACGCGCTGCGATCTCGGATCTTGCTGCAAGAGCCAAGCAATGAGCATGTGATCGAGTGGGCGGGCGTGCGACCCCTTACGGGACTCGAACCAATCAACAGGGCTCTGACCAGCGCAAATGTCGTCAACCCCTGTCAGGACACCTAATACGTCTTACTCGAACCACAACAGAGGTCGCCCGTCCACTTATGAAAGCTGTTGCAGCCATTGGCTTTTCAAGCGACCTCTGTTACTTGGTTCAAGTAGATAATCTCTGGTGGAGCTAAGGGGATTCGAACCCCTGACCTACTCGATGCGAACGAGTCGCGCTACCAACTGCGCCATAGCCCCTGATCGGTAGCAGGCTACCAGCCGCGGCCCCGCTGGATCGAACCGCGCACTACTGGCCGACGGCGCGCTGCAGGTCCCGCGACCAGCCGTAGTTGCGCATCGGCATCCCGTAGTCCAGATGCTCGAAGATCGGGTCTTCGTCGTCGATCTCCAGGACGACCGCGCCCGGCCGGCGCAGCCGCGACGGAACCAGGTCGTATTCGCGGTCGTGGGTGTTCTCCACACCAAGACGTGCGCGAGCCATCCGCTGCACCCGGCGGCGACGCACCTTCTCCTCGATTCGCGTCTGCCGGCGCAGGTAAGAGAGGTAGAACAGCGTGATCGTGGTTGCAGTACCGCACAGCCACCACGCGAGCGGCGTCACCTCGAAGGCCGCAACGGCCGAACCAACCAGGATCATCGCCATTACCACCAACACGCGCTTGCGGAATCCGTACTTGCGGGCGCTGACGGCTGCGGCGGTCTTATTGTTGTCGAACCGGCGCCGGCGGTTGACACCCGCCGGGTAGGCAGGCGCAGCGTCGTGGTCATCGAATTCGTCGTCTTCGTCGGGTTCCAAACCGGACGAGTCTTCGACGTATTCGTACTCGTCGTCGGCGAGTTCGTCGTCGTCAGTTTCCTGGGCATGTTCCTGGGCATGCTCGGCGACGAACTCAGCTGCGGCCACGTCGGCCTCAACGCCGTCGACGGCCTGCAACCCGGATCCTTCCGCTCGCGCGCTGACACCTAACGGCAGCGCGGCGGCGTTCTCGTCGATCACATCGACATCGAGGTAGTCCGACTCGTCGACAGCCTCAACGCCCTTGTCCGCCTTGACCATTGCCGTGACCACCGGCCGCGGGCGGACGACCTTGTCGGTGTCGTCGTCCTCATGCTCTGCCGAGTCGTGGTCCTTGTCAGCGTCGGCAAAGGCTCCATCGACCGGCTCGGTGTCCCACTCGTCCTCCGGCTTCCAATCGGGGTCGCTGCGATGACCGGCCGCGGGCCCGGTGCGCTTGAGCAGGCGGGCACCCGCACCGCCGTTGAGCACTCTGGTGGCCAGGGCGACATCGCTGGTGCGCCGGACCGCATCCCGCTTGCTGATCAGCATCGGCACCAGCACGAATAACCACAGCACCACAAGCGATATCCACAATAAGGACTGCGGGATGCTTGGCATGATGACCTGCTCTCTTCGGTTCCGATCCCCGCGAGGCTTCATCTACGGCCTGCGCGGCCCGGTCACTGCGACCAGGGCAATTACACACCTGTAATTTGCCTTTTCCAAGCATCACACGCCACACATGTCACGTTAGCCACATTTTTATTTCAGTTTTCTCAAGGCGGCGCGTTCTGGTGCGTCCAGATTGCCGCCACGGTCGCTGTCGGTGGCCGGACTGCAGCCCTGGCGGCCACTCGGCGAAAAGGAAACGATCAAACGAAGCTGGCGCGCCCGGCGCGGACCAGCGTCGATACCACCGATCCGTAGACCTCTTCCGAGGTCAACCCCACCAGTAGATGGTCGCGCCATCCGCGGTCGACCTCGAGGTAGCGCCGCAACAACCCCTCTTCGCGGAATCCGGCTTTGGCCAGCACGGCACGGCTGGCCGCATTCTCCGGACGTACCGTGGCCTCGACTCGGTGCAGCATCACCGGGCCAAAGCAGTGATCGAGGCCCAGCGCCACGGCTCCGGTGGCAACCCCGCCGCCGTTCGACGCGCTAGACACCCAGTAGCCGATCCACGCCGAGCGCAGCGCCCCATGCGTGACATTCCCAATGGTCAGCTGCCCACAGAACTGGCCGTTCAGCTCAATCGCATACGGCAGCATCCGGCCCTTGCGAGCTTCCGCCCGCAGTCCCGAACACACCACCGGCCACGCGGCAACTGTGTGCCGGATCGTCCAATCGCCGTCGGCGCTGGGTTCCCACGGCTCGAGATGCGCGCGGTCGGCCAGCCGGATTCGGCTCCACTGGGCGCCGTCACGCATCCGCACCGCCCGCAGCCGAATCACCCCAGCCGCGACCCGCAGCGGTCCTACCGTCATCGGCCACCCCGGATGCCGGGAACTGGATCGCAACAGTTTCACGAGACCGAACGCGCTCAGCCGTGTTGAGCCAGGAAGGCGACGTCGACGATCTCACCGGTGCGAATCTGCTCGGCGCCACTGGGAACCACGACCAGACAGTTGGCCTCGGCAAGTGTGGCCAGCAGATGGGAGGACGCCCCCGGCGCGCCGCCCAACGCCTGCACCAGGTATTCACCGCTCTCCTGGTCTCGCATCAACTGACCGCGTAAGAAGCCCTTACGCCCGGCCACCGACGCGATCGGCGACAACGTACGGGCCTGGACGATCCGGCGCATCGGATGCCGCTTGCCCAGCGACAACCGGATCAGCGGCCGGACCATCACTTCGAAAACCACCAACGCGCTGACCGGATTGGCCGGCAACAGGAATGTCGGAACGCCGTCACGGCCGAGCTGGCCGAAGCCCTGGACGGATCCGGGATGCATGGCGACCCGGACCACTTCCATGTCACCCAGCTCAGACAGCACCGCACGAACCGCCTCGGCCGCCGCGCCGCCGACCCCTCCGGCGATGACCAGAACCTCGGCCCGGTTGAGCTGGCCCTCGACGATCTCGCCGAGTTCCTTGGGGTTGTTACTGACGATGCCGACACGGTTCACCTCGGCACCGGCATCGCGGGCGGCGGCCGCCAAGGCGTAGGAGTTGACGTCGTAGACCTGCCCGTTGCCGGGGCTGCGCGAGATGTCGATCAGCTCGCCGCCCACGGCCATCACCGACACCCGCGGGCGTGGGTGCACGAGCACCCGTTCGCGGCCGACCGCGGCCAGCAACCCCACCTGCGCGGCGCCGATGATCGTTCCGGAACGCACGGCCACATCACCGGGCTGCACATCATCACCGGCGCGTCGTACATACGCACCAGAGGGCGCCCCGCGCAGAATCCGGACCCGGTTCATGCCGCCGTCGGTCCACCGCAGCGGCAGGACCGCGTCGGCCAGTGTCGGTAGCGGCGCGCCGGTCTGCACCCGGGCCGCCTGGCGCGGCTGCAACCGGCTGGGCGTGCGCGTGCCGGCGTCGATGGTTCCCATCACCGGCAGGGTCACCACGTCGCGACCTTCGACACCGCCATCCTCGGCGACGGCTGCAGCGGATTCGCCCGGATCACCGATACCGAGGACGTCGACGCTGCGCACCGCATATCCATCGATGGCGGCCTGATCGAAACCCGGCAGTGGGCGCTCGGTGACTACTTCTTCGGCGCACAACAAGCCCTGCGCCTCGGCGATGGCAACTTTGATCGGCCTTGGGGCCACCGCGGCCGCCGATATCCGTGCCTGTTGCTCCTCCACAGAACGCACAGTGCGCCTTCCTGCCGTCCAGCCAGGCGAACTGGGCCCTTGCGCCGGCTTGCCGGCTACTGCTTGTTAAGGCCCAATCGCGCTACCAACCACCGCCGCAGTTCCGGGCCGTAGTCGTCACGATCCAATGCAAAGTCAACCGCAGCCTTGAGGTACCCGCCGGGATTTCCCAAGTCGTGTCGGGATCCGTGATGCACGACGACGTGTACCGGATGGCCCTCGGATATCATTAGCGCGATGGCATCGGTGAGCTGCACTTCGCCGCCGGAGCCCCGGTCGATGCGGCGCAACGCGTCGAAAACTGCCCGGTCCAGCACATAGCGTCCCGCAGCCGCAAGCAGCGACGGGGCGTCCTCGGTCTTGGGCTTCTCCACCATGCCCTTGACTCTCAGCACATCAGAGTTATCGCCGCCGGGCACCGGTTCGACATCGAAAACGCCGTAGGCGCTGATCTCTTCGGGGGTTACCTCGATGGCGCACAGCACCGTGCCACCGTGTTGGCCGCGCACCTGCGACATCGTCTCCAACACCCCGGTCGGCAGCACCAGGTCATCGGGCAGCAGCACCATCACGGAGTCCTCGTCCGGCGCCAGGACGGGCTCCACGCAACTGATCGCGTGCCCGAGCCCGAGCGGTTCGGCCTGTACGACGGACTCAACCTTGATCAGCGCCGGCGCGCGACGGACCTTGGCCAGCATGGCCTTCTTGCCGCGGGCCTCCAGCGTGCCTTCCAGGACCAGGTCCTCGACGAAGTGCGC